>JAGXHE010000118.1 GCA_024636445.1 Sulfitobacter sp. | reverse complement strand
GGTCAAGCGTTCGGCCGAGGTACTTATCGACGCGGGCGAGACGGCGCTTGCCGCTGATCTGTTGACTGCGTTTTCGCACAAGTGGTTCGACCTTGCGCTGGCGGATTGCAAGGCGCTTGGTGCTGCGGCACACGCGAGGCTAAGGGCTGCAAAGGCGTTGAACATGACCGGCAAGCCACTGTCGCCGCCTCAGTATTGGTAGGGGTGCGGCGGGAAAGTCGGCTGAACGGGGCAGGGGGCCTGACGACGGGTTACGTCGGTCGCGCTAGAAGGCGTATTCGATGCTGTGCAGCAAATGAGGACGTTCCGGTAAGTATGGCCGTGAAAGGATCAAACGCGTTGCTGGAAGTTCCGTGAAAACTTCAGCGCGGCAGCCGGGAATCGTCAGACTGGCCCCGTCATTTAATACACGCGCCAATTGCATCAGTTCCCAAGGCATCATCGTGGCTTTGCGCTGCGTCAAGGCGGCACAAAGCATGACGGTCGCGTGCGAGGGTTTTTTGCTGGGCGCGGTCAAGCCGGTTCAATACATCGTCCAGACATTCGCCACGCGCCTGTGCCCGTCGCAGGATGTTGCGACAAGATGCCACCGACCAGGGCAATGCTGCCTGGGCAAGCCAGTACCGGACTGGGGCTGGTAAGGCATCATAGGCTTGCATCTGGTCTTCGGCGCGGCATCTGGTCCTGAGGCTGGTTGCTCCTCGGTTTGTAGTGCTACGGTTTGCCACGTTACGACTTGCTTCGCTGCGGTTTCGCGGGGTCACAGCGGGACGTCCGGGTCGTTGACAGGATCGAGAACAACCAGCATCCGCGTCTCGCCCGTGCCTTGGATGGGAGGCGAGCGGTGCAAGAGGCCCGCGCGGGGGCGTTCGGGCCAATGGGTTCCGCGCAGCACGACCGGCGCGCCGGTCGGCACGGTAAAGATGCGGCGCGGCTCGGTCCCGCCTGCGCTGATCCCGTATTGCGTACCCGTCCCGCGGTAGGTGCAGACAAGGCGCGCTTTCACCGCGTCGACGTGGAATTTGCGGCAGGCATTGGTGGTCACCACGTCAAACCGCAGCCGCACGTATTCTGCCTGCATCAACCCTGCGAAAATGTCGGCGAGGGCTGCGACATCGTCGACCAGCCGCGCGCGTTCGGGGCCTTTGGGCGTGCCGGAGGCTGCGCAGATTTCGCTGGCCGCCTGACGCACGTCCGTCGGGCGCAGGATCAGCCGCGCCTTGGGCAACTGCTCGGGGGCCAGCCTGTCGATCCAGCTTTGGAACCCGGCCACGGGCTGCCGCCGCCAGATGGTCGCCGCGCAATCCGCCCGATGGATCGTTGCCAGCTCTTCGGGCCGGTCCACGATGTCGACGCCGCGCGGGGCACTTTTGATGATTTCGGCAGCCTGTGTCATGCCGCCTCCGCACGCCGCCAGATCGGGAAAGGATCGGGAAGATCGGGCAGCGCATCGGGACCCGGCGCCAGATGTTCGGCAACAAGGCAGTTCTCAAGCCGCAGTTTCAGCGCCGCCCAGTCGATGTCGGCCCCGATAAAGACCAGTTCCTGACGCCGGTCACCCCAGGGTTCGGACCAGTGGGCCGCCATATAGTCGCGCGCCCCGTCGTGGTCAGGCCAGCGGTCTTGCGGCACCGAAGCCCACCATGTGCCCAGCGGCTTGACCGAAGACAGCGCACCGGCCAGCGAAAATTCCGCCACCCATTCGGGGCGCGTGGCGATCCAGAAATGTCCCTTGGCACGGATCACACCCGGCAGGTCGCCATTCAGAACAGCAAGGATTTTCTCGGGCTCGAAGGGGCGACGGGCGCGGTACACAAAGCTTTTGACGCCGTATTCCTCGGTTTCGGGCACATGGTCCGCGAAACCATAGAGTTCCTTGGCCCACATCGGGTGTTCCTGCGCCTTTTCAAAGTCGAACAACCCGGTGTTCAGAATGGCATCGGCGGGGACTTTGGAATGGTTCGTCTCGATGATCCGCGCATCGGCGTTCAGGCTACGGATAATCTTGAGCGCGGCGTCCACCTGATGCGGCGCGGCATCCGCGACCTTGTTCAGAACGACAACATCTGCGAATTCGATCTGCTCGACCAGCAGGTTCACCAGCGTGCGTTCGTCTTCGTCGCCCAGCGTCTCGCCACGGTCACGCAGGAAATCGTGGCTGGAATAGTCGCGCAGAAGGTTCACAGCGTCCACGACCGTTACCATCGTATCAAGCCTTGAGATATCTGACAGGCTTTGCCTCTCGGCGTCGCGGAAATCAAAGGTGGCAGCGACCGGCAGCGGTTCTGAAATGCCGGTGGATTCGATCAGCAGATAGTCGAACCGGCCATCTTCGGCCAACCGCCGCACCTCTTGCAAAAGGTCGTCGCGCAGGGTGCAGCAGATGCAGCCGTTGGACATCTCGACCAACGTCTCGTCGGTGTGGCTCAGGTTTGCACCGCCCTCGCGCACAAGATCGGCGTCGATGTTCACCTCGGACATATCGTTGACAATGACCGCAACACGCCGCCCCTCGCGGTTGTTCAGAACACGGTTCAGCAATGTGGTTTTTCCGGCTCCGAGAAAGCCTGAAAGAACGGTGACGGGAAGGCGGGTATCGGTCATGTGAGCGTCTCCGGTGTTGCCATATAATATGTAATTACATAACATTTACACAATAGAAAAAGAGAGTGATTGCCCTGCTGCGCCACCATGGGGCCGCAGCAGGGAAGTGTATCAGGTCAAAGGCAACCGGCCAGCGAGGTGGCCAGATTGCGCAGCATCTGCGGATACAAATCCGGCCCTACCTCAAGGTCGGAACCCAGCGGATCAAGTACCCCGGAGCGCGCCTCGGAGCCGTCCATGACCGAAGCTACGATACCGCGACTGAATTGCGGTTCGGACAACACGCATGTCACATTCTGTTCCGCGACACGGGCCTGAATTTCGCTGATCCGCGCCGGGCTAGGATCGGAGGCGTCCGAGATGGAAATCGCACCGGAAGCGGGGAAATCGAAGGCAGCCTCGAAATACTGATAGGCATCGTGGAAGACGATGAAATTGCTTCCACGCACGGGTTCAAGGATACCGCTGATTTCGGTTTTCAGGGCCTCCAGCTCGTCACGACCGGCGGCGGCATTTGCATAATAAGCGCCTGCATTCTCGGGGTCCGAGGCTGAAAGTGCCGCCGCAATCGTGTTCATCCAGACTGCGCCATTGTCGGGCGAAAGCCATGCATGGGGATCGTGATCGCCGTGCGCATCGTGTCCTGCGTGGTCATTGTCGTCAACTTGCGCGTGATCGTCGTGGGCATGATCGTCACCCTGCGCGTGTTCATCATGATTGTGATCGTCGTGGTCGTCATCGTGGTCGGCGTGGTCCTCTTCGGCGTGCTGGTGCGCCTCGAAAAGAGCGCCTTCGCGCATCGGCAGTTCTGTCGTGCCTTCGGCTTCCAGCAATTCGATGACCGTTGCACCGGCTGCCAGGTTTTCGATCGCATTGTCCAGCCAGGGTGTCAGGTCGGGGCTGACCCAGAACACCAGATCCGCCTCTTGCAAGGCTGTGGCCTCGGAGGGGCGCAGGCTGTACTCGTGCGGGCTGGCACCAGAGGCCACGACGAGGGATGGCTCCCCGATCCCTTGCATCACGCGCGCCACCAGCGAATGCACCGGTGCGATGTCGACGGCCACGCGGGGCACTTCCGCAATCGCGGTTCCGGCAAGAAGCGAGGCCGCAAGAGACAGCGGAACGAGGTTTCTGGACATATCCAACTCCATGTGATTTTATAACGTTACATGCCGGATACAGGAAATGTAATAACATGACAAGTGGCCCCCAGGCAGGAAATGCCCCGCTCGCTGATCCAGTCGGGTTCGAGGCGCACGACCACGCCGATTGCATCAACACCGCCGTCACAGCAGCCGAAGTGCACTGTGCAAACAACGGGCTACGCTTTACGCCGGTTCGGCGCAAAGCGCTTGAAGTGTTGTTGCAAGAGCACCGCGCGATAGGGGCCTATGAAATGCTGGACCGGCTGCGCGATGCAGGTTTTGGCTCGCAGCCCCCGGTTGCCTACCGCGCGCTGGAATTTCTTGTCATCAACGGCTTTGCCCACAAGATCGAGCGGCTGAACGCCTTTATTGCCTGCGCCCATCCCGGTGCCAGCCATTCGCCTGCGTTCATGATTTGCAGATCTTGCGATTCGGTCGCCGAAGCCCATTCCGCCCCTGCGCGCGGTGCCCTTGGCGATGCAGCGCGAGCGGCTGGTTTCCAGATTGAACGCACGATGGTCGAGGCGGTCGGCCTGTGCCCGTCCTGCGCCGAAAAGGCCGTCGTATGAGCCTTGTCACGGTCGAAAACATCAGCGTCGGCTACGGTGCCAATACGGTATTGCGCAACGTCTCGCTGGCGATCGAAGCCGGAGAGATCGTTACCATTGTCGGGCCGAACGGGTCGGGCAAGACGACGCTGTTGCGGTCCTTGATCGGTGCGGCCCGCCCCACGTCGGGGCGGATTACCCAAAAGAGCGGTTTGCGCATCGGCTATGTCCCGCAAAAGCTGCACATCGACCAGACTTTACCGATAACCGTGGAACGGTTTTTGCGGCTGCCCGGCGGCATCCCCCGTGCGGCCTGTGCGCGCGCGCTGCAGCGTGCCGGTGTGCCGGATCTGTCAGGTCGCCAGATGTCGGTACTGTCCGGCGGTCAGATGCAACGGGTATTGCTGGCCCGAGCTTTGGTCGTTGAACCCGAATTGCTGTTGCTGGACGAAGCAACGCAGGGTCTCGATCAGCCCGGTTCGGCGGCGTTCTACCGCCAGATCGAAGAGGTGCGCAAAGACACCGGCTGCGCCGTGTTGATGATCAGCCACGAGTTGCATGTGGTCATGAGCGCATCCGACAGGGTGATCTGCCTGAACGGGCATGTCTGCTGCGAAGGCACCCCCGATATCGTGTCCGCCGCACCGGAATACCGTGCGCTGTTCGGGACAGGCACGGGCGGTGCGCTTGCGCTTTATCGTCATGACCACGATCATGACCACCACCACGATCACGACGAGGCTTGCGGTCACGATCACGACCAATCCCACACCAAAACCGAGGCAGCCGAGTGATGTTGGACGATTTTATGACACGCGCCATGCTGGCCGGCGTTGGCGTTGCGAGCGCTGCCGCCCCTTTGGGCAGCTTCGTGGTCTGGCGGCGCATGGCCTATTTCGGCGACGCCACGGCCCATGCGGCGATATTGGGCGTGGCGCTGTCGCTGGCGCTGCAAGTTTCGATCTTTGCCGGAGCGGTGGCCGTGGCGCTGGCGATGGCGATGACTGTCACGCTTTTGACCGGGCGCGGCTATGCGATGGACACGTTGCTGGGGGTGCTGGCACATTCCGCGCTTGCCTTCGGACTGGTGGCGGTGTCGTTCCTGTCGGGCATACGGATCGACCTGATGGCCTATCTGTTCGGCGATATTCTGGCGGTGTCACGTGGCGATCTGGCGGTGATCTGGGGCGGTGCGGCGCTGGTTGTCGCATTGATAGGCTGGCGCTGGTCGGCGCTGCTGACGGCCACGCTTAGCGAGGATCTTGCCTATGCCAGCGGTATCAACCCGCGCCGCGAACAGCTTGTC
>JAGXHE010000117.1 GCA_024636445.1 Sulfitobacter sp. | reverse complement strand
GCGCATTTCTCCGAGATTTCAGCGAACGAGGCGCTTTTTGCCCGCGTTGCTGCGGTCTGGGACCAGCGCGATACGCTGGAGCTGACCGACGAGCAATCGCGCGTGCTGATGCTGACCCATCGCGGCTTTGTCCGCGCCGGTGCCGCCCTGACAGGGCCGCAGGCCGCGCGGATGAAAGAGATCAAGGGGCGTCTGGCGGTTCTGGGCACCGAGTTCACCCAGAACCTGCTGGCGGACGAGCGTGAGTGGCACATGGACCTGCCGGAAACGGAAATGGCGGGCCTGCCCGAATTCGTCATCCGCACCGCGCGTTCTGCGGGTGCGGAAAAGGGCGCAGACGGCGCTGTGATCACCCTGTCGCGGTCGCTGATCGTGCCGTTCCTGCAATTCTCGACCCGCCGCGACCTGCGCGAGACCGCCTACAAGGCGTGGATCGCGCGCGGTGCCAATGGCGGCAAGACCGACAACCGCGAGATCGCCGCCGAAATCCTGAAGCTGCGCGAAGAGCGGGCCAAGCTGCTGGGTTACAAGAACTTTGCCGCCTACAAGCTGGAAACCGAAATGGCGGGCGACGCCGCTTCGGTGCGCAATCTGTTGATGCAGGTCTGGGAACCGGCCAAGGCGCAGGCCGATGCCGATGCCTGGGCGCTGGGCCAGATGATGCAGGAGGATGGCGTCAACGGTGATCTGCAAGCCTGGGACTGGCGCTTTTATTCCGAACGTCGTCGCCAGCAGTTGCATGATATCGACGAGGCCGAGCTCAAGCCCTACTTCCAGCTCGACCGGATGATCGAAGCCTCTTTCGACTGCGCTTCGCGGCTGTTCGGGCTGTCGTTCAAACCGCTCGACGTGCCGCTCTATCATCCCGATTGCCGTGCCTGGGACGTGACCCGCGATGGCAAGCATGTGGCTGTCTTCATCGGGGATTACTTCGCGCGCGGATCGAAACGGTCGGGCGCATGGTGTTCGGCCATGCGGTCGCAGGCAAAGCATCCGGCCGAGCAGACGCCCGTGGTCATCAACGTGTGCAACTTCGCCAAGGGCGACCCGGCGCTGCTGTCCTATGACGACGCGCGCACGCTGTTCCACGAGTTCGGCCATGCGCTGCACCAGATGCTGTCGGACGTGACCTATGAAAGCGTCTCCGGCACTTCGGTGGCGCGTGATTTCGTCGAACTGCCAAGCCAGCTTTACGAACACTGGCTGGACGTGCCCGAGGTGCTGGGCACATTCGCCACGCACGCCGACACCGGACAGCCGATGCCACCGGCGTTGCTGGACAAGGTTCTGGCCGCTGCGACCTACGACATGGGCTTTCAGACGGTGGAATATGTGGCCTCGGCGCTGGTCGATCTGGAATTTCACGATGGCGACGCCCCTGCCGATCCGATGGCGCGGCAGGCCGAAATCCTCGAAGGTCTGGGCATGCCGCAGGCCATCGCGATGCGCCATGCAACGCCGCATTTCGCGCATGTGTTCTCAGGCGACGGCTATTCGTCGGGCTATTACAGCTACATGTGGTCCGAGGTGATGGACGCTGATGCCTTTGCCGCCTTTGAAGAGGCGGGCGGGGCATTCAACGCGAAAGTGGCGCAGGCGTTGGAGGAAAACATCCTCAGCACCGGCGGCAGCCGTGACGCGGCCGAGCTTTACACCGCCTTTCGCGGGCGTCTGCCGGGCGTCGAGGCATTGCTCAAGGGGCGCGGTCTGGCCGCCTGAGCGGGCGCGCTGGCCGTTTCTGTTGCATCGGCGCTGAAAAGTGTAAGGTCAGGATGTCGCCCCCGGCGACTCCCTGACAGTTTCTGTCCCATTCGGAGCATCGAATGCCCAAAGACCCCTATGCCGCACTTGGTCTGACCAAAGACGCCACTGCAGACGAGATCAAGAAAGCCTATCGCAAGATCGCGCGCACCGATCACCCTGACCTGAACCCCGATGACCCGCTGTCCGAGGCGCGGTTCAAGGATGCGGGGCGGGCCTATGATCTGCTGAAAGACCCCGAGCAGCGCCGCCGCTTTGACGCCGGAGAGATCGACGCATCGGGCGCAGAGAAAGCACCGCGCGGCTATTACCGGGACGAAGCGCGCCGACCGGAAAACCCTTATACCCAAAGCCGTTCCGGCGCGGGTGGCAGCCCCTTTAACCAAGGCTTCGAAACCGACGACTTTTTCGCCAACTTTGCGCGCAACCGGGGTGCCTATGGCCGTGGCACGCCTGCCGACAGTCCGGGGCAAGACATGCAATACCGTCTCGCCGTGCCGTTTCTTGATGCTGCAATCGGCACCAGGACGCGGATCACCCTGCCCGACGGAGGTGCGCTTGAGGTTTCAATCCCCGAAGGCGCACGCGACGGGCAGATCCTGCGTCTGCGCGGCAAGGGCGGGCCCGGATTTGGCGCGGGTCCACGCGGCGATGCGTTCATCACGCTTGACGTGATCCCCAGCCCTGATTTCGAGCGTGACGGAGACGATATCGTGGTCACGCTCCCCGTCACCATCGACGAGGCGATCCTGGGCGGCAAGGTGCCCGTGCGCACGGTTTCGGGCACGGTGAGCGTCAGCGTGCCAGTCGGTGCAAGCTCCGGTCAGGTGCTGCGTCTCAAGGGGCGCGGCGTAAAAGGGCGCACGGGCAAAGGCGATCAGCGTGTTACCCTGCGCATCGTCAGCCCACCCAAGGTCGATCAGGCTTTGAAACAGTTCATGGAAAGCTGGCGCGAAGATCATCCCTATGACCCGCGCGCCGGAAAGGAATCCGCATGACCGATGCCTATGCCCCCGAGCAGGTGATCGAAAGCGTCACCTCGCTGACCGCCGAGCGTCTGAGCCATTTCGAGCGGCTGCGCATCGTCACACCGGTGACCACGCCCGACGGGCCGCGCTATCACATGCTGGACATCCGCCGGATCACGCTGCTGTGCGAACTGACCGACGATTTCGAGGTGAACGAGGATGCGCTGGTGATCATCATGTCGTTGCTCGATCAGTTGCACGGTGCCCACAGCAGGCTAGAGCAGGTGATGCAGGCCATCGGTGCCGAGCCGTCCGAGATCAAGCTGCGCCTGTCGCAGCGGTTGCAGGGCGACACCACAGCGGACTGATCCGGCGGGCTCTGCGCAGGCTCTCAGTAACCGGCCTTCCGGTCCACCACATGCAACAATGGTTCGCCCGCCTCTGCGCGCCTGATGTTTTCGGCGATGGTCAGCGCGGAATACTTTGGCCGCGTTTCAGCCGCGACATGCGGGGTGACGGTGACACGCGGATGGTGCCAGTAGGGATGCTCTTGCGGCAGCGGCTCGATGCGGAACACGTCCAGCGTCGCATGGCCGATCTGGCCCGCATCCAGCGCCGCCAGCAGCGCGTCGTCGTCGATCAGCGGCCCGCGTCCGGGGTTGATGATGCACGCGCCCTTGGCCAGCAGCGGCAATGTGTCCGCGTTCAGCGTGTTCTCGGTCGCGGGCGTGTCGGGCAGCAACAGCACGACGATTTCCGCGCCGGTCAGCGCCTCTTTCAGGCCTGTGTCACCCGACAGGCAGCGGATGCCGTCGATGTCCTTGGCGGTGCGCGACCAGCCGGTCACGTCAAAGCCGATCTGCGCCAGCATCTGCGCACAGGCCGTGCCCAGTTCGCCCAAGCCCAGCACGGTCACCTTGCGGTCCCATGCCAGCGGCGGTGCCACGTTTTCCCAAACACCGGGGGCGCAATTGATATGTGCGTCCATGCCCAGATGATGACGCAGGGTGTGGCCGGTGACCCATTCGCACATGCCCTGGCTCAACCCGGTGTCGACCATCCGTGTCAGCGGTATTTTCAGCGTCGGGTTGCCCACGATCTTTTCCACGCCCGCCCACAGGTTCAGCACCGCCTTGGCGCGGGTGTAGGGCGTGAAATCCTGCAAGGGCGAATTGGGCGCATAGACGATATAATCGACATCGGCGGGCGGGATGTCTGTCGCCAGAAAGGCCGCGACGCCCGCGTCGGCGATCGCTTCTTTCAGAGGGGTTTCGTAGCTTTTCCA
Source organism: Sulfitobacter sp. (assembly GCA_024636445.1). GTDB lineage: Bacteria > Pseudomonadota > Alphaproteobacteria > Rhodobacterales > Rhodobacteraceae > Pseudosulfitobacter. The sequence goes on along the minus strand of JAGXHE010000117.1, from coordinate 16,256 downwards.
GCGGTCGGGATGGGCGGCGAAGAGGACGTTGATCATGTATTACCTTGGTCGGTGGATGTGGGCGCTTTGAACAAAGCCGAAGGCGAGCATGAGAACAAGCATCGCCGAGCCACCATAGCTGATCAGCGGCAAAGGCACACCCACAACCGGGGCCAATCCCATGACCATCGACATGTTGACCGAGAAGAACAGAAAGAAGTTCAGCGCCACGCCCAGGATCAGCAGCGACGAGAACCTGTCTCGGTTGTTCATCGCCGAGATCACGCAGAAAAAGATGATCAGCGCGTAAAGCACCAGCAGGGAAAATCCGCCGACAAAGCCGAACTCTTCGGCCAGCGTGGTAAAGATGAAATCGGTGTGCTTCTCGGGCAGGAAGTTCAGCCGCGACTGGGTGCCCTGCATGAACCCGCGCCCGGTCCAGCCGCCCGATCCCAGCGCGATCTTGGACTGGGTGATGTGATAGCCGGCCCCCAGCGGGTCGGACGACGGATCGATAAAGGTGTCGATGCGCCGGTATTGGTAGTTCTTGATCAGTTGCCAGGTCGTGTCACGCGATTGAAACACCGCCGCGATCAGCCCGATACCCGCCGCCAGCACGGCGGCGAAATAGGCCCAGTGAACCCCGGCCAGAAACATCAGGCCACCGCCCGCCGCCAGCAGCAGGATCGACGTGCCAAGGTCGGGCTGGCGCAGCACAAGCGCAGTGGGCAGCAGGATGACCACGACAGGGATCAGCACCCAGAACGGGCGCGATTTCTTCGAGGGTGGCAGCCAGTCGTAATAGGCGGCCAGAAACATCACCAGCGTGACTTTCATCAACTCGGACGGTTGCAGCCGTATGAACCCCAGATCGATCCAGCGTTGCGCGCCCATGCCGACCGAGCCAAAGAGTTCGACCCCGATCAGCAGCATCACCGAGATGCCGTAGGCCACAGAAGAGACCGACCGCCAGAACCAGATCGGCACCATGCCGATCATGACCATCAGCACCAGACCCACGGCGAAGCGTTCCATTTGCGGCCCGGCCCAGGGGGTGTAGGACCCGCCCGCGACCGAATACAGCATCAAAAACCCGATACCGGCCACCGCAGCCAGCAAGACCGTCAGCGGCCAGTTCAGATACAGGATTTTCCGAAACCCCGAAGGTACGGATTTGACCGTATATTCAAGGTAGCTCATGCCTGATCAGACCCACCCAGGTTGGCCATCGGGCGCACGCCGCGCAGGTGCTCTTGCTGGATCTGGATGCGGTCCCGGTCCTTGGACGGATAGGCATCAAGCGGTGGCTCGCCTCCGTAAAGCGCCTGAAGTGTGATGTCGCGGGCGATGGGCGCGGCTGTGGCCGACCCGCCGCCGCCATGTTCGACCACGATGGATACGGCGTATTTGGGGTTCTCATAGGGTGCAAAGTTCACGAACAGCGCGTGGTCGCGGCGATCCCACGGAAGGTCGTCGTTGCCGATCACACCGCGCGCGCGCTCGGCGGCGGTGATGTTGCGGACCTGGCTGGTGCCGGTCTTGCCCGCCATGCGCATGCCTTCGGCGATGATCCGGCTGCCATAGGCCGTGCCGCGCCGGTCGTTCACCACGTCATTCATGGCGCTGCGCAGCTTGCGCAGGTTGTTTTCGTTCAGGCCCATGCTTTCGCCTGCGGTCGACGGTTCTTCGATGCCGTCCACCGATTTCACCAGACGCGGCGACACGTTGCGGCCCGTGGCAAGGCGCGCGGTCATCACCGCCAGTTGCAGGGGCGACGCCAGCATAAAGCCCTGACCGATGGACGCGTTGACCGTGTCGCCGACCACCCAGGACTGCCCGTGCACGCGGCGTTTCCAGTCCATCGTCGGGGTCAGCCCTTCGGAAATGGCCGACATCGGCACGTCGTGGCGCACCCCAAGACCAAAGCGCTGTGCCATCGCCGAGATTTTCTCGATCCCGACTTTCACGGCGAGGTCATAGTAATAGACGTCGCACGACTGTTTCAGACTGTTCTGCAGATCGACGTTGCCATGCCCGCCGCGTTTCCAGCAGTGAAAGCGGCGTCCGGCAACTTCCAGGTGGCCGGGGCAGTAGACCGTCTCGTCTGGCTGGGCCATCCCCTCTTCCAGAGCGGCCAGCGCCGTCATCATCTTGAACGTCGATCCGGGCGGATAGGCCCCCTGCACCGATTTCGATGCCAGAGGGCGAAAGGTGTTTTCGGTCAGCCCTCTGTAGTCGGCCACCGAGATGCCGCGCACGAACAGGTTGGGGTCGAACGACGGCGACGATGCGATCGCCACCAGATCGCCGGTCTCGCAATCCATCACCACGGCGCTTGCGCTTTCTTCGCCCAGACGCGCCTGAACATAGCTTTGCAGGGCGGCGTCGATGGTCAGCTGCAGGTCAGCGCCCTGCCGCCCCTCACGGCGGTCAAGCTCGCGCATGATGCGCCCCGTGGCATTGACCTCTTCGCGTTTCACCCCGGCATCGCCGCGCAGGCGGTCCTCCTGCTTGGCCTCGACGCCGACCTTGCCGATCTGAAACCGCGGGATCAGCAACACCTGATCCGGTGTTTCTATCTGGTCTAGGTCATAGTCGCTGACCGGGCCGACATAGCCCAGCACATGGGCGAAATCCGACCCCAGCGGATAGATCCGGCTCAGCCCGACCTCGGGTGTGACGCCGGGCAATGCGGGCGCATTGACGCTGACCCGGCTGATGTCCTCCCACGACACGTTTTCGGCCACGGTGATCGGGTGGAACGGGGCCGAGCGTTTCATCTCGGCCAGCGCGCGTTCCAGATCGTCGGGGTCCAGCCTGATCACGCGGCTCAGCCGTTCAAGCGCCACGTCGACATCGCCGATATCTTCGCGCTTCACCACGATCCGGTATGAGGGGACGTTCTTGGCCAGTTGCACGCCGTTGCGGTCGAACACCTCGCCGCGGACGGGGGGGATCAGGCTGTCCTTGATACGGTTGTCCTCGGCCAGCAGCCGGAACTGGTCGGCCTGATCGACCTGCAAGAAGTTCATCCGCGCGGCCAGCCCGCCGACAAATGCCAGTTGTATGCCACCCAGAACGGCAGCGCGCCGCGATATCTTGCGATGGCTCGCCTCGGTGTCGGCGCGGGTGCGTTTCATATGCGGCCTCCTGCCGTTTCAAGATCGCCGGGCCCGGTCTTGCGGACGCGCATGATGCTGTGGGTGACCAGCACCACCACAGGATAGGTGAGTATGGTCAACCCCAGTTGCAAGAGCGACAGACCCATCGGCGCGGTGTCGATCACCATCAGCTTCAGAACCATACGATATATCACGGCGACGCCCACCATCAACATCGCAACCGTCGCCAGCTCTGCCGCCAGCGTAGACGCGCGCAAGGCGCGGGCACGCCCCTTGAGGTTTTCGCAGGCCAGCAGCACCAGCGCCGCATAAAGACCAGGAGGGCGTTGCAGCAGCAGGTCGGCCAGCAACAGCAACGCAGCCAGCATCAGCGGCGGTACAAATTCGGGCCGTCGGACCGACCATGCAAAGGCAAAGCCGATCAGCAGATCAGGCGGTGCCCAGCGGGTGGGCTGGGTTTGCAGCGGCAGGATCTGGAAAAACAGGATGACCATGACCAGACCGCAAAAGGCGGCGCGCATCATCCACATGCGGGCTTGGGACCGTTCGCTCATTCTCCGACCCCGTCTCCAGTTCCGGCTCCAACTCCGACCTCAGCGCCAATCTCCGCCCCGACCTCGGCCCCAATCTCTGCACCGGGCAGGTCGGGCGTGATGATCTGGGCGGTGTCACTGACCGGCTCGTTGCCATAGTGGCGCAGCACCCGCAGAAATTCGAGCCGTTCGTAGTCGGCCGCCAGCCGCACCCGCAGACGGCCACCGGGGTCCTTGGCGATCTCGCCGATCAGCAGGCCGGCCGGAAACACACCGCCATCGCCCGAGCTGAAAACGCGGTCACCGGGGCGCACCAGGTCGGGGTTCTCCAGAAAATCCACCGGCGGGTTGCGGCTGTTGTCCCCGGCCACGATGACGCGCTGGCCCGACGGCTGGATTGTCGCGGGGATACGGCTTGAGGCGTCGGTCAGCAGGATCACCCGCGCGGTGTTCTCGGCCACGCCCGAAATGCGCCCGACAAGGCCAATGCCGTCCATCGTCGCCCAGCCGTCTACCAAACCGTCGCGCGCACCGACGTTAAGCAGCACCGACTGGCGAAACGGCGATCCGCTGTCGGCCAGCACCATGCCCGAGATGACCGTCAGACGCGGGTCCAGCCGCACGTTGTTCAGATCCAGCAACCGTGCGTTTTCCTGCTCAAGCTGAACGGCGGCCTCTTTCCACGCCTGCATCCGGCGCAGCTCGCGGCGCAGTTCGGTGTTCTGTTCGGCGATACGCTGATAGCTGCGGAAATCGCGCACCAGATTGATGGTGCCGGTGACAGGGGCCATAGCCCAGTCGAAATTCGGCACGATCCGGTCGGTGACCTGCGCGCGGAATCGCTCGACGCGCGGGCTGTCGATCCGCCAGACGATAAAGGTGGCGATCAGCGCCAGCACCAGAACAGCCGTCAGCAACCGACGGATCGGGGCCGTGAAATCAGAGGAAGAGCGGTCTTTTGCCAAAGTGAAGTCTCACCAGCATATTACTAGGCCGTTTTGATCGGCTTTTGATCGGCCCGGCGGGATCGTGCATCAACTCTGCCGCAATCGGACCCTTGTTGCAAAGGGGCCTCAAGGGTTGGCCCTTCTCAGCTGTCGTAGTCGATGGCGTGACGCAGTTGTTTTTCGTACTCCAGCGCCTTGCCTGTGCCCAGTGCCACGCAATTCAGCGGTTCGTTGGCAATCGACACCGCCAGACCCGTCTGCTCGCGCAGGGCCAGATCCAGATCGCCCAGCAGCGCACCGCCACCCGTCAGCATCACGCCACGGTCGACAATGTCTGCTGCCAGATCCGGCGGCGTGGTTTCCAGCGCGGTCATCACCGCCTCGCAGATTTGCTGCACGGGTTCGGCCAGCGCCTCGGCGATCTGCGCCTGGGTCACTTCGATCTCCTTGGGCACGCCGTTCAGCAGGTCGCGGCCCCGGATCTGCATCGACGTGCCACGCCCGTCGTCAGGCATCCGCGCGGTGCCGATGGATGTCTTGATCCGCTCGGCGGTGGTTTCACCCACCAGCAGGTTCTGCTGGCGGCGCAGGTAGCTGATGATCGCCTCGTCCATGCGGTCACCACCTACACGGACCGAACGGGCATAGACGATGTCACCCAGTGACAGAACAGCCACCTCGGTGGTGCCGCCGCCGATATCGACAACCATGTTGCCGGTCGGATCGGTGATCGGCATGCCCGCACCGATGGCCGCAGCAATCGGCTCGGCGATCAGCCCGGCGCGGCGTGCGCCCGCAGACAGAACCGATTGGCGGATCGCGCGTTTTTCAACGGGGGTCGCACCGTGGGGCACGCAGACGATGATCTTGGGTTTCGAGAATGTAGACCGTTTGTGCACCTTGCGGATGAAATGCTTGATCATCTCTTCGGCGGTGTCGAAATCCGCGATCACACCTTCGCGCATCGGGCGGATCGCCTCGATGCTGCCGGGCGTGCGGCCAAGCATCAGCTTGGCATCCTCGCCCACGGCGAGCACCTTCTTGACACCATCCTTGATATGATAGGCCACAACCGAAGGCTCGGACAGAACGACGCCCTTGCCTTTTACGTATATCAGAGTGTTGGCCGTTCCGAGATCAATGGCCATATCCGAAGAAAACAGACCACCCAAATTTCCAAACCACGACATGCGCGTACCCTTCGTCAATACGTTTTGGCCCGCGAGTCATGATTGCTGCGGGCGCTCGAGTTATAGGGATGTGTCGCGCGAGACGAAAGGGCCGAATGGAACTTGTCTACGCGGGTTCCCGCGCAGGTATATCCGCAGGCGGCTTGGGGCCGAGGCGCACAACACTGCCCAACTTGACGTCATGTGATGGCGGGCGTGGCTTTGCGTGCTAGAACCCCTCGGACAAGAGGGAGATTTACCATGCGCAAGCTACAGGTGTTGGGCGTCCATCACATTACCTTGACCGGCGCCGACCGGCAAACCACCATTGATTTCTGGGAGGGCGTGCTGGGCATGCCGTTTGTGTTCGACCAGCCCAATCTGGACGATCCCGAACAGGGGCATCTGTACTTCGACCCCGGCGACGGGCGTCTGATCACCGTGTTTACCGACGACACCCGCAAGGCAGACAACCGCCGCACGCCGATGGATGTCGGCTGCGTGCATCATCTGGCGTTCGAGGTGGACCGCGCCACATTCGGACAGGTGCCCGAGCGCCTGAAGGCCCGCGGCATCGGCAATTCGGGGGTCAAGGACCGCGGGTTCATGGACTCGATCTATTTCAAGGACCCCTGCGGGCTGCTGATCGAACTGGCCTGCTACAAGTTCATTCCGCCGCGCGGGTCCAGCCATGCCGCCGTATTGATGGAGGCGCATAAAATTCGTGTGGCCGCAGGCGACGACCACATCGCCGAAGTGCATCTGGCCGACGCGGTAGAACGTATCGTCGAGCGGTCGCAAGAATCGCTGAGTGAAAACCGGACGGCAAAAGATCCTTATGCAGGCGCAGGCCCGCAATAATAGTTCGTAAACATGGTCTTAACACGGCGGCTCACTCGGTCAAAAAGTCGTGAGTGTGTCGCCGTTGTCACATATCTTCTCGATTTGCAGTACAACTTATGGTTCGATCTTTCTTCGGCGGTTCAGGCGGGTGTAAGCGCAGGGAACAAATAGAAAAAACGAAAAGAGGTTTTCGAGAAATGTTCCGCACAGTCCTTATTGCTACCGTAATTACCGCAACCGCTTCGGCAGCCGCTGCCGAGCTGACCTATGGCAACCTTTTCGCCAAGCACCACAACCTGGACGTCGACGGCGTAGGCTCGACAGACCTGACCGTGTTCGGCGGCGGAATTGAATACGTCGCGGGCGCGTTCACGTTCTCCGGCGAACTGGCACGCTTCAACCTGCTTGGCGGCGACTTGGATTACGCCTCGATCGCAGCTGAATACCGTCTGAACAACGGCGTGTCGCTGGGTGCGGATTACACAAGCTTCGATCTGTTGGGTACCGACGTCGACCTGAAATCGGTCTTCGCCTACTACGACATGGGCGAATACTCCCTGGGTCTGGCCATCGGCGATTCCTCCGACCTGAACGACACCGTCTACACAGTGTTCGGCTCGTGGGACGTGTCCCCGACAGGCACCGTCGGTGCGGACATCACGCGCATCGATGACGAGACACTGGTTTCGGCATTCGCCAACTACGATCTGAACGCCTACAACGTCCAGGCCGACCTGATCACCACTGATGGCCTTGATCTGGTCTCCGTCGGCGGCGGCTACAGCTTCGGCAACGGCTTCGCGGCTATCGGTTCGCTGTCCTACTTCGATCTGGCCGGTCTCGACGGCACGTCGATCACGGTCGGTGGTCAGTACGAATACGCCGAAGGCGCAAACGTCGAACTGTCGGCTGGCCGCATCTCGACCGACGCGGGCGATGTCGACCACGTCAGCTTTGGCCTGAACTACGAACTGGGCGGGCGCACCTCTGGTCGTCGCACTCTGGGCAACGTGATCGGCAGCGCGACAGGCAGCTTTGCGAACCTGACCAACTTCTGATCCATCCCGATCAAGGTTTCAAACGACAGGCGGCCGGATGAAAATCCGGCCGTTTTGCTGTTCCAGAGCCGGTCAAACGGCGTCGCGCGGAAGCTGTACGAAGAGATGTACGAAACTGCCGCGAATATGTACGAAAAAAGGGCAGAGGGGGTGATCCCCTCTGCCCTTTTGCCATTCGCGGATGCCGGTCAGACGCGGCTCAGCCGACGTCCTTGTAGTTGATCTCGCGCTTGTCGGTGCCGCCCTTCTTGCGGCGCACCAACAGACGGTTCAGCGCGTTGACATAGGCACGGACCGACGCCACCACCGTGTCGGTATCCGCCGACTGTCCGGTGACGATCCGCCCGTCCTCTTCCAGCCGCACAGACACCGTGGCCTGCGCGTCGGTGCCTTCGGTCACGGCGTGCACCTGATAAAGTTGCAGGCGCGCCGTGTGGCTGACCAGCGCCTTGATGCAGTTGAACGACGCATCGACAGGGCCGTCGCCGGTCTGGCTGGTCGTGCTTTCGGTGCCGTCGACCTCCAGCGTCATGTCGGCCTGTTGCGGACCTTCGGTGCCGCAGACCACGCGCATCGACACCAGCTTGATCCGCTCTTCCTCGGGATCGGTTGTGGTGCGCATCAACGCGATCAGGTCCTCTTCATAGATTTCCTTCTTGCGGTCGGCCAGTTCCTTGAACCGCACGAACACGTCCTTGAGCTGGTTGTCCCCCAGCTCGAACCCCAGATCCTCCAGCTTCGAGCGCAACGCGGCACGCCCCGAATGCTTGCCCATCACGATGTTGGTTTCGGTCAGGCCCACGTCCTCGGGGCGCATGATCTCGAAGGTTTCGGCGTTTTTCAGCATCCCGTCCTGGTGGATACCGCTTTCGTGGGCAAAGGCGTTCTTGCCGACGATGGCCTTGTTGAACTGCACCGGAAAGCCCGAAACAGTCGCCACACGGCGCGAGATGTTCATCAACTTTGTTGTGTCGATGCCGGTCTGGAACGGCATGATGTCGTTGCGCACCTTCAGCGCCATCACCACCTCTTCCAGTGCGGTGTTGCCCGCGCGTTCGCCCAACCCGTTGATTGTGCACTCGATCTGGCGCGCGCCTGCTTCGACGGCGGCAAGGCTGTTGGCGGTCGCCATGCCAAGATCGTTGTGGCAATGCGTGGCAAAGACGATCTCGTCCGCGCCCGGTACCCGCTCCAGCAACATGCGGATCAACGCCGCACTTTCGCGCGGTGCGGTATAGCCCACGGTGTCGGGGATGTTGATGGTGGTCGCCCCCGCCTTGATCGCGATCTCGACGGTGCGGCACAGATAGTCTTCTTCGGTGCGGGTGGCGTCCATCGGCGACCACTGCACGTTGTCGCACAGGTTGCGGGCGTGGCTGACGGTCTGGTCGATACGCTCGGCCATCTGGTCCATGTCGAGGTTGGGAATGGCCCGGTGCAGCGGCGACGTGCCGATAAAGGTGTGGATGCGCGGGCGGGCTGCGTGTTTCACCGCCTCCCAGCAGCGGTCGATGTCGGGCAGTTGCGCCCGCGCCAGCCCGCAGATCACCGAGTTCTTGGCGTTCTTCGCAATCTCGGCCACGGCGGCAAAGTCGCCTTCCGAGGCGATGGGAAAGCCCGCCTCGATGATATCGACGCCCATTTCGTCGAGCAGGCTGGCAATTTCCAGCTTCTCGGCGTGGGTCATGGTGGCACCGGGCGACTGTTCGCCGTCACGCAGGGTCGTGTCAAAAATGACAACGCGGTCTTGTTCTTGGGTCATGTGAGATCTCTTTTTTGTCCTAAAAGCCTGTGGCGCGCGGCACTCCCCTCTGAGCGGGCGCGCCGGAATGGCACGCTCAGAGGCGGATTAGGATCAGTAGGTCGCGCAGGATCGCACGCGATGCGCGGGCAGGGGGGATATGTGCGACCAGTGTCATGCCGTGACCATATACCGCGCTTCGATTGAATGAAAAGAGGAAGATTTATTATTTGCACCAGCCGCATGGACGGCTCTGCGCGCGGCACTAGGTCCGGTGGCATGGCAGATGTATTGATATTGGGCGCCTCGGGCGGGATCGGCGCGGCACTTTGGGCCGCACACACCGCGCGTGGCGACTTGGTGACGGCGCTGTCGCGCACCGTCGATGGCTTTGACGTGACCGACCCTGCGTCGGTCGATACCGCGCTGGTGGGGCTCGGTCCCTTCGACCGGATCATCGTGGCGACGGGTGCGCTGCAGATCGGCGGGTCAGAGCCCGAAAAGACCATCAAGGCGATCACCGCCAAGGCGATGGCGGATCAATTCGCGGTCAACGCCATCGGTCCCGCGCTGGTGCTGGCCCACGCGCATGATCTGTTGAAACCGGATGGCGTCTTTGCGGTTCTGTCGGCGCGCGTGGGGTCCATCGGTGACAACAAGATCGGCGGCTGGATCAGCTACCGCAGCGCCAAGGCGGCGGTGAACCAGATCGTGCACACCGCAGCGATCGAGCTTGCGCGCACCCACAAAGAGGCCGCGATCGTGTCATTGCACCCCGGTACGGTCGCCACGCCCTTTACCGAAAAATATCTGGGTCGGCATCCTTCGGTTTCGCCTGAAGAGGCGGCCCAGAACCTGATGTCGGTGATGGACGGGCTAAGTGCCGAACAGACAGGCCGGTTTTTCGACTGGGCAGGCAAAGAGGTGCCTTGGTGAACCGTCTCGTGCTGGTTCTGGGTGACCAGCTGAGCATGAGCCTGTCGGCGCTGAAAGCCGCAGACAAAACCCAAGATGTGGTCGTGATGGCCGAGGTGCGCGACGAGGGCACATATGTCCCGCACCATCCCAAGAAGATCGCGCTGATCCTGACCGCGATGCGCAAGTTCGCGGCCCAGCTGCGCGACGACGGCTGGACGGTGGATTACACCACGCTCGACGATCCCCACAACGCGGGCAGCATCGTGGGCGAACTGCTGCGCCGTGCCGAGGCACGCAGCGCGTCCGAGGTGATCGCGACCGAGCCGGGCGAATGGCGGCTGATCGACAAGCTGCGCCATGCCCCGTTGAAGGTCGCCCTTCATGACGACGACCGCTTTATTGCCAGCCATGCGATGTTTGAGGACTGGGCCGAGGGCCGCAAATCGCTGCGGATGGAGTATTTCTATCGCGAGATGCGCCGCAAGACCGGCCTGTTGATGGACGGTGACGCCCCCGCAGGCGGCCAGTGGAATTTCGACCACGACAACCGCAAGCCTGCGCCGGACGAGATCAAGACCGACGGTCCGCTGACCTTCGAGCCGGACCAGACCACCCGCGATGTGCTGGATCTGGTCGCGTCCGAGTTTGGCGACAACTTCGGTGATGTTGAGCCGTTCCACTTTGCCACCGACCGCCAAGGCGCGCTGGATGCGCTGGCGCATTTCGTCAAACATGCGCTGCCACGGTTCGGTGACTATCAGGACGCGATGCTGGACGGGCAGCCCTATCTATACCACGCGGTGCTGTCGCCCTATATCAACATCGGTCTGCTCTCTCCGCTGGAAGTCTGCGAGGCGGTGCAGGATGCCTATGACGCGGGCGATGTGCCGATCAACGCCGCCGAAGGCTTCATCCGTCAGATCATCGGCTGGCGCGAATACGTGCGCGGCATCTACTTTCTGGAAGGCCGCGACTACACCCAGCGCAACGTGCTGGGCCACAAACGCGACCTGCCCGGATTCTATTGGGGTTCCGAGACCAAGATGCGCTGCGTCCGCCAGGCGGTCGGCCAGACCAAGACCCACGCCTATGCGCACCACATCCAGCGGCTGATGGTGACGGGCAACTTTGCCCTGCTGGCGGGCGTCGATCCGGCGCAGGTGCACGAATGGTACCTGTCGGTCTATGCCGATGCCTACGAGTGGGTCGAGGCCCCGAACACCGTCGGCATGAGCCAGTTTGCCGACGGCGGCGTGATCGCGTCCAAGCCCTATGTCTCGTCTGGGGCCTACATCAACCGCATGTCGGACCACTGCAAACAGTGCAGCTACAAGGTCACCAAGAAGACGGGCGAGGGGGCCTGCCCGTTCAACCTGCTGTATTGGGATTTCCTGATCCGCCACCGCGAGCGGTTCGGGAAGAACCCGCGCATGGGCAACATGTACGGCACATGGGACCGGATGGCCGAAGAGCGCCGCGAGACGGTGCTGTCGGACGCCAAACGTTTCCTCAAGCGGCTGGACGCGGGCGAGGTGGTCTGAGTTTGGAAGGTCTGACCTCAGCCGCCTTGCTGCAGCGCGCCGTTTTCCCAGTCGCCTGACGCCTCTTCGCCGGTGGAATAGCGCATGGTGCCGTCGCCCTGACGTTTGCCCGCGCGGAACGTGCCCTCGTAGACGTCGCCGTTGGCATAGGTCGCGGTGCCGGTGCCGCTGATCTCGCCGCGCACCCATTCGCCTTCGTAGACGAACCCGTCCGACATCACGATCTTGCCGCTGCCGTGGCGTTGGCCGTTCTCGAAACTGCCCTCGTAGACCGTGCCGTCGGGATAGGTCGCCTTGCCCGCACCCTGGCGCTGGCCGTCTTCCCAGTTGCCGTCGTAGCGGTAGCCGTCGGCATAGGTCATCACGCCCTGACCGTCATTCTTGGCGTTGGCAAAGCCGCCCTCGTAGACCACGCCGTTGGGATAGACGGCCTTGCCCTGACCTTCGATCACGCCTGCGGTCCATTCCCCTTCGTAGGTCGCGCCGTCTGCATAGGTGATTTTCCCCGCGCCATCGGCCAGATCATCGCGGAAATCGCCCTCATAGACCGATCCGTCGGGATAGGTCACGCGGCCCTGGCCTTCGATCTGACCGGCCACCCAGTTGCCGATGTAGGTATAGCCGTCGTTGCCGATGAACGTGCCCGACCCGTCGCGGCGGTCGTCCTTGAAGTCGCCCTCGTAGACATCGCCGTTGGCATAGGTCACGCGGCCCTTGCCTTCGCGGCGACCGGCGACCAGATCGCCTTCGTAGATGTCGCCGTTGGGTTGGGTCAGCTTGCCGGTGCCGTCGATCTGGCCGTCGACCCACTTGCCATCGTAGACCAGCCCGTCGGACATGGTCAGCGCGCCGGTGCCGTGGCGCTCGCCATTCGCGATCTCGCCGTCATAGACCGCGCCATCGGGATAGGTGATCGTGCCGACGCCCTGTTTGACGCCATCGACCCAGTCGCCCTTGTATTCATAGCCGCCGGGGCTTTGCATCACGCCCTTGCCGTGGTGCTTGGCATTGCGGAACGCGCCTTCGTAGCGCACGCCGTTGGCATACAGCGCCACGCCCTGACCCATGATCGCACCGGCCTCCCAGCCGCCTTCATAGGTGCCGCCATCGGCAAAGGTGATCTTGCCAAAGCCGTCGGGCTTGCCCTTTTCAAAGTTGCCCTCGTAGACCGATCCGTTGGGAAAGCGTGCAACGCCTGCGCCCTTGATCTCTCCGTCGACCCATTCGCCGGTGTATTCGTAACCGTTGGGCAGCCTGTAGGTGCCGGTGCCGTTTTGCAGCCCGTTCGTAAAGGTGCCTTCGTAGATTCCGCCGTCGTCATATTGCTTGGACAGAACCTGACCCTCCTGCGCATGGGCAGAGGCGGGAAGCAGGGCAAGGCAGAAGATCAGGCTGCGAATGGTCATTTGGCACCTTTGGCGATGAAGGGGCGGCCCCCGTGGATCGTGGCCAAAGGGTAAAGAAACCGCGAGGGGGTCGCAATGGCTTTGCCGCCTTTGTGCGCAACACAAGCGCGTGGGCGCGGCGAATTGCCTGCTGGGGCCTTTCACGCCGTGCTGCCAGACCTTATAGGGGCACCTAAGCAAACTCGGAGCGCAGACATGGCCGACACTTTTCGCATCACGCTGGGACAGATGAACCCAACTGTCGGAGATATCGACGCAAACGCCGCCAAGGCGCGTGCCGCATGGGAGGCCGGGCGCGACGCCGGAGCCGATCTGGTCGCGCTGCCCGAGATGTTCATCACCGGCTACAACGCACAGGATCTGGTGATGAAACCCGCGTTTCACACAGCCGCGATTCAGGCAGTCAAGGATCTGGCCCGCGATTGCGCCGACGGCCCGGCGCTGGCCATCGGCGGCCCTTGGGTCGAGGGCACCGAGCTTTTCAACGCCTATCTGATCTGTCGTGGCGGGCGCATCGCCAGCCGCGTGCTCAAGCATCATCTGCCGAACGAGACCGTCTTTGACGAGGTCCGCGTGTTTAGCGCAGGCCCGTTGGCCGGCCCCTATAGCGTCGGCGATGTCCGCGTCGGCAGCCCGATCTGCGAGGATGCGTGGCACGAGGATGTCTCGGAAACCCTGCAGGAAACGGGGGCCGATTTCCTGCTGGTGCCGAATGGATCACCCTATTATCGCGGCAAGATGGAGACGCGGCTGAACCACATGGTCGCCCGCGTGATCGACACCGGATTGCCGCTGATCTACCTCAATATGGTCGGCGGTCAGGACGATCAGGTGTTCGACGGCGCGTCCTTTGCGCTGAACCCCGGCGGCAAGCTGGCGATGCGCCTGCCGGTGATGACAGAGACCATAGCCCACGTGGATCTGGAACGCGGCCCCGAAGGCTGGCGCGTGACCTGCGGCGATATCGCACCGCAGCCCGATGACTGGGAGCAGGACTATCACGTCATGGTCATGGCCTTGCGCGACTATCTGGCCAAGACCGGCTTCAAGAAAGTGCTCTTGGGCATGTCGGGCGGCGTCGACAGCGCGCTGGTTGCGACCATTGCCGCCGATGCCATCGGGCCTCAGAACGTGCGCTGCGTGATGCTGCCGTCGGAATACACCAGCCCCGACAGTCTGGAAGACGCCGAAAGCTGCGCGCGGGCGCTGGGCTGCCACTATGACTACGTGCCGATCACCGAAGGACGTGCGGCAATCACCAACACGCTGGCGCCGCTGTTCGAAGGGCTTGAGCCGGGGCTGACCGAAGAAAACATCCAGTCGCGGCTGCGCGGGCTGCTGCTGATGGCAATGAGCAACAAGTTCGGGGAAATGCTGCTGACGACCGGCAACAAATCCGAGGTCGCGGTGGGCTATGCCACGATCTACGGCGACATGGCAGGTGGGTACAATCCGATCAAGGATATGTACAAGACGCGGGTTTTCACCACCTGCGACTGGCGCAATGCCAACCACCGCGACTGGATGATGGGCAATGAGGGCGAAGTGATCCCGCAGCGGATCATCACCAAACCCCCCAGCGCCGAGCTGCGCGACGATCAGAAAGACAGCGACAGCCTGCCAGATTATCCCGAGCTGGACGCGATACTGGATATTCTGGTGGATCAGGACGGCAGCATCGCCGATTGTGTCGCCGCAGGCTTCGCGCGCGACACCGCGCGGAAAATCGAACGGCTGCTGTTCCTCAGCGAATACAAGCGGTTCCAGTCCGCGCCGGGCGCACGGCTGACCAAACGCGCGTTCTGGCTGGACCGGCGCTATCCATTGGTGAACGGCTGGCGCGACAAAAGCTGAACCGACGGCCGGTTCCCGCGCATTTTCTGGCGGAAGTCATTTCTTGCCGGTCAAAGCCGGCACTTGGCGGAATTTTGCGCAAACTGTGCAAAATCAACCCTCTGGCGCCATCCTGTCGGTTTCGGAACGGGGAACCGATCAGGGTGCGCGCGGTTGTCTTTCCTATCAAGCAGCGGGTTTCACATGGCACCCAGAACGGGGCCGTCCGCTAAGGAGGAACACGAGATGAAAAATATAGCCAAACTTGGAATGGCATCGGCCATCGCACTGACCGCCGCAGTCCCTGCCTTTGCGCAATCCAGCGAAGCGATTGCCGCAACCGACCTGAACATCCGCAGCGGCCCCGGCCCGCAGTACGAGGTGCTTGGCGTGATCCCCGGTGGCGCAAGTGCCGCCGTCGAAGGCTGCCTGTCCGAAGCGTCCTGGTGCAAGGTCGATTTTGACGGAACGGCCGGCTGGTCCTCGTCCGACTACCTTGCCGTTGCGGTCGACGAGCAGGCCGTTGCCCTGAGCACGCGTCCCGCCACTGTCGAGGTCGAAAGCGTGACCTATGAAAACACCGCCCAGACACAGGCCGACCAAAGTGCCGGTGCTGCGGCTGGTGCGACAATCGGTGCCTTGGCGGCCTATGCCGTTGGCGGCCCCATCGGTGGCATCATCGCCGGTGGTATTGTGGGTGGCGCGGCAGGCTCTGCTGCGGTCGAACCGACGACCGAAACAGTCACTTACATCACCACAAATCCGGTCGAGACCGTGTATCTGGACGGTGAAGTGGTGGTCGGCGCCACCGTGCCGCAGAACGTGACCACCTATGAAGTGCCGCAGGACGGTCTGCGCTATCTGACCATCAACGGCCAGACCGTCGTGGTTGATGCCGAAACCAACGCAATCGTGCAGGTCGTTCGCTAAACGCGGACCCCATGAGCGCACAGCTGGGCCCGGACTGTAGGTCCGGGCCTTTTTGCATGGGGTGGCCTGCATGGCGCCCGATCTGGACAAATCCCGCGCCCTGTGACACTTCGGCGCTCAACAGGAGAGCGCCCATGTCCAATCAGATCACCACCCGTTTCGCCCCGTCGCCCACTGGCTACATCCACGTCGGCAACCTGCGCACGGCGCTGATGAACTTCATGATCGCGCGCAAG
>JAGXHE010000116.1 GCA_024636445.1 Sulfitobacter sp. | reverse complement strand
GACACCCGAAAAAGACGGCGTGATCAATCACAACATGGAAGACGACGTGATCCGCGGCGCGACCGTGACCCACGCCAAGGAAGTGACCTTCCCGCCACCGCCGCCAAAAGTGGCCGCCATCGCGGCAGCCCCGAAAAAGAAAGCGGCCAAGGAACTGACACCAGCCGAAAAGCGCGAGGCCGAAACCGCCGCGTTCAAGGCGCAGACCAAAAGCCAGGTGACTTTGCTGTTCGTCGGAGCGGTCTTGTTGCTGGCCGTGGGCCTTGTGGCACCTGCCAGCTTCATGCAGCACTTCATCGTGTTCGTCCTGTCGGTGTTCGTCGGCTTCCAGGTGATCTGGGGCGTGGCGCACAGCCTGCACACGCCGCTGATGGCCGTGACCAACGCGATCTCGTCGATCATCATTCTGGGCGCCTTGGTGCAGATCGGGTCGGGGTCTTTCCTTGTCATCGTTCTGGCGGCGATTTCGGTCTTCATGACCGGCATCAACATCTTCGGCGGCTTCCTTGTGACACGGCGTATGCTCGCCATGTTCCAGAAATCTTAAAGGGGCTTAGACAATGGATTTTGGATTTACGACAGCGGCCTATGTGGTCGCAGCCATCCTCTTCATCCTCAGCCTTGGCGGTTTGTCGGGACAGGAAAGCGCCAAGCGCGCGGTGTGGTACGGCATTGCCGGCATGGCGCTGGCGGTCTTTGCCACGCTGATCGGACCGGGGGCAGGCTATTGGCTGCTGTCACTGGTGCTGATCGCGGCAGGGGGCCTGATCGGCTATCAACTGGCGACCAAGGTGCAGATGACGCAGATGCCCGAACTGGTGGCTGCGATGCACTCGCTCGTGGGTCTCGCGGCGGTCTTCGTGGGCTTTATCGCGCATTTCGAGATCGGCAACGTCGGGGCGGCGCTGGCTGCGGGCACGGTTTCCGAACTGGGCAACTTCGGCCAATTGATCGCCAAGAAAGAAGCGGTCGAGATCAACATCCTGCAGGTAGAGCTGTTCCTGGGCATCTTCATCGGTGCGGTCACCTTCACTGGATCTGTCATTGCCTATGGCAAGCTGGCAGGCCGGGTGAACTCCAAGGCGACCAAGCTGCCGGGCGGTCACGTGCTGAACGCATCGGCTGCGGGTCTCTCGCTGATCTGTCTGATCTGGTACGTCAACACCGGCGGCTTTTTGCCCCTGATCCTGATGACGCTGGCGGCGCTGTTCATCGGCTACCACCTGATCATGGGCATCGGCGGCGCGGATATGCCCGTCGTCGTGTCGATGCTGAACAGCTATTCCGGCTGGGCGGCGGCGGCCATCGGCTTCAGCCTTGGCAACGATCTGCTGATCGTGGTCGGCGCGCTGGTGGGCTCTTCCGGTGCGATCCTGTCCTATATCATGTGCAAGGCGATGAACCGGTCGTTCGTCAGCGTGATCCTTGGCGGCTTTGGCGGCACCTCCGGCCCGCAGATGGAGGTCGAAGGCGAGCAGATCGCGATCGAGGCGGATGGCGTTGCCTCTGCCTTGAACGAGGCCGACAGCATCGTCATCATCCCCGGCTATGGCATGGCCGTGGCGCAGGCGCAGCAGGGCGTGGCCGAACTGACCCGCAAGCTGCGCGCAGCGGGCAAGACCGTGCGCTTTGCCATCCACCCTGTTGCGGGGCGTCTGCCGGGGCACATGAACGTGCTGCTGGCCGAAGCCAAGGTGCCCTACGACATCGTGCTGGAGATGGACGAGATCAACGACGATTTCCCCGATACGGACGTCGCCATCGTGATCGGCTCGAACGACATCGTGAACCCCGCCGCACAGGACGATCCCAACAGCCCCATCGCCGGCATGCCGGTTCTGGAATGCTGGAAGGCCAAGCAGGTCTTCGTCAGCAAACGTGGTCAGGGCACGGGCTATTCGGGCATCGAGAACCCGCTATTTTTCAAGGAAAACACCCGCATGTTCTACGGTGACGCCAAGGCCTCGATCGACAAGCTGCTGCCGATGATCGACTGATCTGTGGCCAAATGACGACAAAAGGCAGGCCCGTTGCGGCCTGCCTTTTTCGTTTTGAGGGGGCATAGACTGTCCGGTATACATATGTATTCCGTAGTGCTTTGATTTTGCTTGGTTTTTCGCTATCTTTTTGGCGACACCTCGGTTACGTCTCTGTGCCAGTAGACTTTGTGCCAGTAGACACCGACAGGAACGGACCATGCCGCCAGTGAACGACCACCCCTTGCGTCACCGCCTGACGTCCGAACTGCACGCGCGGCCCTTTCCGGTGCTGAACACGCCCGCAATGGCGGCCTATCTCGCGATCAAGCACAGCCCGGACGAGGCCGACCGCACAGCGGCGTTGATGCATCTGACGGCGCTGCTCGACCACTACGGCGCGCCGCGGCCCGATCCGGGGGCCACGCATTACTTTGGTGCTATGGGCAACTATTCGATCAAATGGGAACAGCACACCGAGTTTGTCACCTACACGGTGTTTCTGCCTGGCCTCAGCGACCGCCCCTTTGACCCCGCCGAATTCGAGGTTTTCCCGCCGCACTGGCAAGACGCTATGCCGGGTGCGCGGATCACCTCGGCGCTGTTTCGGGTCATGCCGCGCCCCGAGGATGACGCCCAGATCGTGCCGCAACTGGACACATGGCTGGTGCGCGAAAGCATCGCGGTGGCCGATGTGCTGGACGGCTCTGCCGTGGTCGCATCGGACTTTCGCATAGATCCGGCGGGGCATCTGCGCTTTGCCGTCTATGTCAGTGCCACAACGGGGCCGGGGCGTGTGGGGCGCATCGTGCAGCGCCTGTCCGAGATCGAGACCTATAAATCCATGTCGCTGCTGGGATTTGCCACGACCCGCGAACTGGCTGGGCCGCTGAATGCGCTGGACACCCAGTTGAACGACCTGACCGAAACCATGCGCAGCCCCGACGCCCGCGCCGAAGAGACGTTGCACGCGCTTCTGGACGTCTCGGTCGCGCTGGAACAGCAGGGCGCACGCTCGGCCTACCGCTTTGCCGCGACGGGGGCCTATGCGGCGCTGGTGGCCGAACGGATCTCGGTGCTGCGCGAAGCGCGGTTTCGGGGCCGTCAAAGCTTTGCCGAATTCATGATGCGCCGCTACGAGCCTGCGATGCGCACCGTCAAGGCGACTGAGGCACGGCTGCACGCGATGTCGAGCCGCGCCATTCGGGCGTCAGAGCTGTTGCGCACGCAGGTCGATGTCGACCGCTCGGCGCAAAATCAGGCGATACTGGCCAGCATGGACCGCCGCGCCGACCTGCAACTGCGTCTTCAACGCACGGTCGAAGGGCTGTCGATCGTCGCGGTCAGCTATTACGCCGTGTCGCTGGCGGGATATCTTTTGTATCCGCTGGCCGAATATCTGGGGATCAGCAAGGGCATGATGACCGCCGCCGCGACCCTGCCGGTGATCGGGATCGTGTGGTTGCTGCTCAGCCGGATCAAGCGGCATGTCACATAAGGCGATGCATCAGGCGATGCACTCCGGCCCCATGCGGCCAATGATCGACAAATACATCTAAAAACCGGCGCGAAATGCAGCAGGCCGATTAAGCCTTTGGCAAAGCGCACAGGCTAGCCATCTGCGGATGAGCAGCAAGACATGGCAGTTCCGCGCGACACGACAGGCGGCCGAGGGGCAGGGCGGCTGGATGCGCATCCTGCACCGCCACCGCGCGGTGTTCATGCCACGCGGGCCGCGCCTGCTGGTCAGCTTCGACGCGCGCGACGCCGACAGGGCGCCGCCACCGCGCAGGCCATGGGCGTGGCATATGGCCGAGGATGCAGGCTGGTCGCATCTGGGGCTGATGACCTCGCCGCGCAACGACTGGTACAGGCAACGCGCGGTTCTGGACTTCTTTGACGGCTTGCGCGACAGCGGATTTTTCAAAGGCTTCGACGACGTGGTGTTCTACGGCAGCTCGATGGGCGGGTTTGCCGCCTGCACCTTTGTCGCCGCAGCGCCCGGCGCGCGGGTGATGGCCTTCAGCCCGCAATCAACGCTGGTCCCGGCGCGCGTCCCGTTCGAACAGCGCTACCATCTGGGGCTCAGGCGCGGCGACTGGACGGACCCACGCTATCTGGATGCGGCGGATTGTTTGAAACTGGCAGGCAGCGCCGTGGTGCTGGTCGATCCCCGTCACGCAGCCGACGCGGCCCACGTGGCGCGTCTGCCCACCGCGCGGCTGACGGTGCTGCACTGTCCCTACATGGGCCACCGCATTCCGCATCATCTGGCCGAGATGGGCGGGCTGGGCGATCTGATGCGTGCCATGATCGAAGGCGCGGAGGACGCACAGGGCTTTGCGCTGCATCTGCAAGGGCGCAAGGCGTCGGTCAGCTATCACAAGGCGCTGATCAAGGCCGCATTGGCACGCGGTCATCCGTCACTGGCGCGGCAGGTGCTGGAACGTCTGCGCGCCCTGCCGGATGCGCCCCCTGCGCCGGTGCTGGCGGCCCGTGTGGCCCGCCAGCTGCACTTGAATTTCGGGATCGTTCAGCGTCCGCGAATACGCGGATCCAGCGCATCGCGCAGCCCGTCGCCCAGATAGTTCACCGACAACACGGTCAGCGAAATCGCCACACCGGGCAGCAGCACGCGCTCGGGGAACTGCTCCATCCGCAGCACCGCGTCCGCCAGCAGCTTGCCCCATGTCGGAAAGTCTGACGGAAAGCCGACGCCAAGGAACGACAGCGCACTTTCGGTGATGATCGCGGTCGCCAGACCCAGCGTCGCTGACACGGTGATCGGAGAGATCACGTTGGGCAGCAGGTGGCGGCGGATGATCTTGGAGTTCTTGGTGCCGATCGAGCGCGCCGCCAGAATGAATTCGCGTTCCTTCAGCGCCAGAATGTCGCCGCGCACGATCCGCGCCGTCTGCATCCACGAGGTGATGCCGACCACGCCCACGATCAGGATGAACATGCCCGTCTCGGGGCCGAAGTTGGCGCGCAGGGGCTGGCGAAACAGGGTCACGGCCACCAGCAGCAGCGGCAGGATCGGCAGGGACAGCACCAGATCGGTAAAGCGCATCAGCCAGAAATCGGCGCGGCGGAAATAGCCCGCGACCACACCGACAAAGGTGCCGATCAGCAGCGCCAGTATCATCGCGGCCCAGCCCACGGCCATCGACGCGCGGCCGCCCTTGATCATGGTGGCCAGCAGGTCACGGCCCAGCTGGTCGGTGCCAAAGGGATGCGCCCACGCCGCATTTGCACTGCCGTCCCACAGCAGGGTCCAGACCGGGCGCATGTCCTTGGCGCGGATGTCCAGTTTCTGGGCGTCCAGCGTCCAGATATAGGGGCCGATCAGCACGAAGAGCGTGATGAAGATCAGAAAACCGCCGCCAAAGATCGCACCTTTGTGGCGCTTGAACTGGTCCCAGACGTCCCGCCACTGGCTGCGCGGCGGCGCCATCGGGCCCTTGTCCTGCAACGCACCCAGCGCCTGTTCGTCGATTTCGGGGTCGGGCCCGGACACGAGGGGTTGGTCAGTCATAGCGAATCCTCGGGTCGAGCACGCCGTAAAGAACGTCGGCGATCAGGTTGAACATCACGATCAGGATGGCGAAGATGAACGTCAGCGTCATCACCGTCGGAATATCGTTGGCAAAAAGCGCGATCAGCAGCTGGTACCCGATGCCGTTCACGCCGAACACGTTCTCGGTGATGATCGCACCGCCAAAGATCGCGGGGATACCCAGCGCAATCACGGTGACCACCGGGATCATCGAGTTGCGCAGAACGTGCACCATGACCACGACGCCTTCGCGCAGGCCCTTGGCGCGCGCGGTGCGCACATAGTCCTGCCCGAGGTTGTCCAGCATGGCCGAGCGCATGTAGCGGCTGATCTGCGCGGTGGTCTGCAGCGCCAGAACCATCACCGGCAGCACCATCTGCTTGAGCTGGTAAACGAAGGTCTCCCAGTTGTTGACCTCGTGCACGGTGTTGTAGTTCGACGGCAGCCAGCCCAGCTGCACCGCAAAGATCACGATCAGCAGCGGGCCGGTAAAGAACGGCGGGATCGAAAAGCCGATCATCGAGATGAATGTGCCGGTCTGGTCAAAGACCGAATAGTGGCGGTAGGCCGAATAGATGCCGATGGGCAGCGCGATCAGCACGCCGACCACATAGGCCATGCCAACGACCCAGATCGTCTGGGGCATCGATTGCACCACCAGATCCATCACCGGGCCGCGCGTCTGCCACGAGATCATGCGCAACCGGCCATCATAAAGCGAGGTGTCGGGCAGCCAGCCCAGAAGGATGCTGTCACGGGTCAGCCAGTCGATAAAGACCTGCGGCTCGACCCAGAAGAACTGCACCATCCATTTCCAGTATTGCACGTAGATCGGCTCGCCCAGACCAAGTGCGATACGCATCTTTTCCTTGACCTCGGGCGGCACCGTCAGCGGCACCTGCGCCATCGGATCGCCGGGGGCGAGTTGCAGCAGCAAGAAGATGACGAGGCTGATGAACAAAAGCGTCGGGATCGACAGGAACAACCGGCGAATTGCGAAGGTAATCATGAATGCGGCGCCTTTATGCGTCAGTCTTGTTTATTGCGACCCTGTCCCGAGGGCCGAGAGGCCGTGCCCCCCTTCGAAAAGACGAAAGGGGACACAACAACGATATGGCCGATTACTCGATGCGATACCAGTCGCCGACATTCCAAAGCTCGGAATCCCAGACGTTCAGCACGACACCGCCCAAGGAATTGGCATGTGCCGAGACGCGCGCACGGTTGACCAGCGGAACGATGGTGTACGTGTCCTTGGTCAGCATGTCGTTCATCTTCTTGGCAAGCGCGCTGCGCTCTTCCAGATCGCCGGTACGGCCCAGTTCGTCGATCATGGCGTCATAGGCCGGATCGCAGAAGCGGTTGATGTTTTCACCCTGCCACTGGCTGGATGGTTTGGGCTCGTTGCCGCAACGGTAGGCCGCAAGATATTGCTGCGGATCGGTGCCGTTGAAGGTGTTGGCGTACATTTCCACGTCCGCGTAGAACTTCTGGAACGTGTCGGGCGAACCGGGGTCACCCCCAAAGAACACCGAACCGTCGATGTTGCGCAGTTCGGTTTCAACGCCGATCTGGCTCCACCAATCCTTGATCAGCGCCTGAAAGTCCTGACGGACGGCGTTGTTCGACGTCTGGTACAGCAGCGACAGCTTCATGCCGTCCTTGTCACGCACACCATCACCATCGCTGTCGGTCCAGCCGGCGTCTTCCAGCAGGGCCTTGGCGCCTTCGATGTCCTGCACCAGGCAGTCGGTGTTGTCGGACGCATAGATCGCGGGCGACGGCACCAGGTTACAGGTCGGCGCACCGGCTTGACCATAGCCCACTTCGGTCAGCAGATCACGGTCGATGGCCATCGACAGCGCCTTGCGGACCTTCACGTCGCTCAGGATCGGGTGGGGTTCTGCCACGGTCGCACGTGTTTCGGGCGGCAGGTCGGGCGACGGGTTGGTCAGGTTCATCTCGATACGCTCGAGAAGTGGGCCGAAACCGGTGATCGCCTTGCCGTAGCCGGCAGCTTCCATCTTGGCGATGACGTCGGGTGCCAGTTGCAGGTTCCAGGCGTAGTCGAATTCGCCCGTTTCCAGAACCGCACGACCGGCCGAGTTCGCATCACCGCCACCTTTGAGAGTGACCTGGGCGAAGGCGGGTTTGCCTTCTTCACGGTAGTTCTCGTTGGCTTCGTACTGGATCACGTCGTTTGGCTTGAAATCGGCCACTTTGAACGGGCCGGTGCCGATGGGGTTATAGTTGGCTTCCGTGCACTCGGGTGCCTTGGCACCAAGGCAGTCGGCGAACTGTGCGGCCTGAATGATCGGGGACTGACCGCCGACAAACGGGCCGTAGGGGTTCGGCTTGGGCTGGTCGAACGTGACCTTGACGGTCTGGTCGTCCACCGCTTCGACGTTTTCGACGCCGTCAAAGAACGCGCCCTGCGCGCAACCGCCTTCGGGGTGCATACAGTATTCGGCAGTGAATTTCACGTCGGCGGAAGTGACCGGCGTGCCATCGGACCACGTCAGGCCCTCTTTGATTTTCCATGTGATGGTTGTCAGGTCTTCGGACACGCCACCGTTGGCGACTGTCGGAACTTCTACCGCCAGGAAGGGCACCATTTCACCGGTTTCGTCATAGCGCGCCAGCGGTTCGAGAACCAGCGAGGACGCTTCGATGTCCTTGGTGCCGCCCGACAGGAACGGGTTCAGAATCGAGGGCGCTTGCCAATAGAGGATTTTCACCTCGCCATCGCGCCCGCGTTCGCCTTCGTGGCCATCAGCCATTGCCATCGGAGCGAAGGCAAAGCTGGCAGCCGCGCCAAGCATTAGGGTCTTGAGTTTCATAACATACTCCTTGTTGGACACATATTTCGTGCCTTTGGCGTGACCCAAGGGTGGGCACACGCAGTGTAGCGTCGGTTGGGTGTTGGATTTACCTTGCGTAACCAAGCCATTACGGTGACTTTTCTTGCACGCCCCCCGGACGAATGGCCACATCGAAACAGACTTGGCGGAAAAAGCAACCCTTGAGATGCGCGATAATTGGGCAAACGTCGGGATGCGTTTGACAGTGCCTGATCAATGGTCTTAGCGTTCATCTCATAACAGCCGGGGAAAGATATGCTGGATCACGGGGCCGCAGGGCCGATTGCCGATATCAGGGGTTTGCAGGTCGAATTCCAGACCAAGGATGGCCCGGTTCTGGGCGTCGAGGATGTGTCGTTTACAATCAATGCGGGCGAAACGGTGTGCGTTGTGGGCGAATCCGGTTCGGGAAAGTCGGTTTCTTCACTGTCTTTGATGCGTTTGGTCGAATTTGGCGGCGGCAGGATCGCGGGCGGGCAATTGCTGTTCGACCGCAAGGATCACGCGCAGGTTGATCTGGCGCAGGCGGGTCAGGGTCTGATGCGCACGATCCGCGGCAACGAGATCGGCATGATCTTTCAAGAGCCGATGACGGCGCTGAACCCGGTGTTCACCGTCGGCCGGCAGTTGACCGAAGGGCTGCGCCTGCACAAGGGAATGTCTAAAAAACAGGCATCCGCCCGTGCGCTTGAGCTGATGCGGCAAGTGCGCATTCCCGAACCCGAACGGCGCTTGCAACAATACCCGCACGAATTGTCCGGCGGTATGCGTCAGCGCGTGGTGATTGCAATGGCGTTGGCCTGCGAGCCGCGTTTGCTGATCGCGGATGAGCCTACGACCGCGCTGGACGTGACCATTCAGGCCGAGATACTGGCGCTGATCGACCGGCTGAAACGCGAAACCGGCACTGCCGTGATGTTCATCACTCACGACATGGCGGTGGTCGCCCAGATGGCCGACCGCGTCGTCGTGATGTACCGCGGCAAGAAGGTCGAGGAAGGCCCCGTCGCCGACATCTTCGAGGCACCCCAGCACCCCTATACCAAGGCGCTGCTGGCCGCCGTGCCCAAGCTGGGCGAGATGACGGGCAAGCAATATCCCGAACCGATGAAGCTGCTGGGCCGCAATCAGGGCGAGATCAAACCGATCGTCGGCGAAGAGAACGAAGTGCTTTTGGACGTGCGCAACCTGACCACGCGTTTTCCGGTCAAGGGCGGACTGTTCCGCCGCACCGTCGCCAACGTGCACGCGGTCGAGGATCTGTCGTTCACCATCAACAAGGGCCAGACACTCAGCCTTGTGGGCGAATCCGGCTGTGGCAAATCCACTGCGGGCCGCTCGATCCTGCGTCTGGTCGAGCCGCTCTCGGGCGAGGTCAAGCTGGGCAACAAGGACATCATTGCCCTGAACCAGCGCGATCTGCGGATGGCGCGGCTGGACATGCAGATGATCTTTCAGGACCCCTTCGCCAGCCTGAACCCGCAGATGCAGCTGTCGGATCAGGTGGCCGAGCCGATGCACAACTACGGCATGTTCAAGGGCGACGAGGGCACCAGACGCATCGAGATGCTGTTCGACCGGGTCGAACTGCCGCGCAGTTTCATGCGCCGCTACCCGCACGAGCTGTCGGGCGGCCAGCGCCAGCGCGTCGCCATCGCGCGCGCCCTTGCGCTGAACCCCAAGCTGATCATCGCAGACGAGGCGGTCAGTGCGCTGGACGTATCGGTGCAGGCGCAGGTGCTGAACCTGATGATGGAACTGCAAGAGGAAATGGACCTGTCGTTCCTGTTCATCAGTCACGACATGGCCGTGGTCGAACGGGTCAGCCACTTTGTCGGCGTGATGTATCTGGGCC
This sequence comes from Sulfitobacter sp., assembly GCA_024636445.1. GTDB lineage: Bacteria > Pseudomonadota > Alphaproteobacteria > Rhodobacterales > Rhodobacteraceae > Pseudosulfitobacter. Next base: position 20,253 of record JAGXHE010000116.1, on the reverse strand, counting down.
GGATCGTTGAAATGGGCCCGCGCAGTGCCGTGTTCGAGAACCCGCAGCACCCCTATACCCAAGCCTTGATGAAAGCAGTGCCCATCGCCGATCCGCGCATGCGCAAGGACGAAAAAGATCTGAATTTCAAGCCGATACCGTCGCCCATTCATCCAGTGAATTATGAGGCGGCCCCGTCGGAATATCGCGAAATATCGCCCGGTCACAAGATCCTGACCACGGACAGCGGATACTGACATGCCTGAACGCCTATCGCCTCTCGACCTGATGACCAAGCTCATCAGCTTTCCCACCGTGTCGCGCGACACCAACCTGCCGCTGATCGACTGGGTCGAGGACTATCTCGCCGCGCACGGCATCACCGCGCACCGCTGGCCCGACCCCGACCAGCCGCACAAGGCGGCACTCTTTGCGCACGTGGGCCCCTGGGTCGAGGGCGCTGTCGTGCTGTCGGGTCATACGGATGTGGTGCCGGTCGATGGCCAGCCATGGGACAGCGACCCGTGGACAGTGACCGAACGCGACGGCAAATATTACGGGCGCGGCACCTGCGACATGAAGGGCTTTGACGCGCTGGCGATCTGGGCTTTGGTCGAGGCGCACTACGCCCAAGTCAAACGCCCGATGCAACTTGCGCTCAGCTTCGACGAGGAAATCGGCTGCACCGGCGCGCCGCCGATGATCGAGGCGATGCAACCGGTGCTGCCCAAGGGCGAACTGGTGATCGTGGGCGAGCCGTCGATGCTGCAGGCGGTGACCGGCCACAAGGGCGGGCAGGGCTTCGACACCCATGTGATCGGCTTCGAGGTCCATTCGTCGCTGCTGCACACCGGCGTCTCCGCGATCCTTGAGGGCGTGAAAATCATCGACTTCGCCAACCAGCGCAACGCCGAGAATTTCGGCAATCCGCCGACCGCTCTGGGTGCGATGTTCGAGCCACCCGTGACCACGTGGCACGTGGGCCAGATCAGCGGCGGCACCGCGCACAACATCACCGCCAAGGATTGCCGTTTCTCGATGGATTTCCGAGCCGTGCCCGGTGACGATCCCGTGGCGCTCAAGGAATCCTATTTTGAGCACGTCCGCACCATCGAGACGCGGATGCAGACCGTTCACCCCGATGCGCGCGTCGAGATCAGCGAACGCTTTGCGGTGCCACCGCTCAAGCCCGAAGAAAACGGCGCGGCGGAAACACTGGTGCGCCAGATCACCGGCGACAACGGCGGTCATGTGGTCAGCTACGGCACCGAGGCGGGACAGTTTCAGGCGGCAGGCTATTCCGCGGTGGTCTGCGGCCCCGGCGACATCGCACAGGCACACCAGCCCAACGAATTCATCACCGTGGCGCAGTTCGATCTGGGCCACCAGTTCATGCGCGATCTGGTGGACCGTCTGGGCTGAAAGATGCGGGCGCGCGGGCACTCAGAGTGCCCCGGCGCGCTCAGGTGACTGTCGCCACCACGAAGACCATGATGATGGAATAAAGCGCGATACCGCCCCCGATCAACCAGAAGTGCCAGTTCTTGAACAGGCTGGCCTTGGCCAGCTGAGTGGCCTGATAGATCAGGTCAGGCCATGTATAGCTTACAAAATCGCCCTGCGTGAACACCGCCTTGATGCGCCCCTCGGCGTCCACCACCGGCAGACGGCGAAAGCGTTCGTTCGACATGATCCGCAGCCAGTCCACCAGGTCGTCGGTCTCTTGTGCGACGCGCGGATCGGCGGTCATGATCTTTGACAGCGGCGTCTTGGACGCGTCCAGCCCGCCGTTCACGATCTTCTTCATGATGTCGCGCTCGGTGACGATGCCGGTAACCTTGTCGTCGGCATCGACGACAACGACCGAACCGAAGTTCTTTTCCGACATGGCAGCCACGGCCTCGGAGGTCATGGTGTCGGCAGCAAAGGTGAGAGGACGGGGCTTGCTGGCGTATTCGGGACGATCTCGCAGGGCCATTCGTCTTTGGGTCGATGCGGTCATTCTCGGCGCTCCTGTTAAATTGTATTCCTACACAACCTAAAGCGGGTTGCCGCGAGGGCAAGCGACGTGGCCAAGATCAACCGGCGTTTTCACGATTACCGCAGGCATAAAACCGGGGCACCCGCGCGGGCGCACGATCAGGCCGGATTTCGACCAGATCACCCATGTCGATGGCCGCATAGAAGAAGCCGCCTCTTCTGGCTCCCTTTCAGATCCCCCCATGCCATCCGCCGAAATATGATGCATTTTTCAGCATGAAACCCCCAAAGGATTTCACAGCATCTTGCACCCGCCAATCCAGGGCGTAGGGTGCGGCGCATGAGCTTTCCTACATTCATGAATACGCCACCGCAGTGGCCCGGACCCGCCCCGGAAGAGGCGGATGTCGTCGTCATCGGTGGCGGTGTCATCGGCGTCTGCACGGCCCTGTTTCTGGCCCGTGCAGGACAACGGGTCGTCCTGCTGGAAAAGGGGCGCATCGCCGCCGAACAGTCCAGCCGCAACTGGGGCTGGATCAGGGTGCAGGGGCGCGACCCCGACGAGATACCCATTGTTCTCGAAGCCGCAGATCACTGGCGCGCACTGGCAGGGCAGACCAACGTAGATATCGGTCTGCGGCAGGAAGGTGTCACCTATCTTGCTGAAACCGATAAGGATTATGCCAAGTACGAGGCATGGCTCGACCACGCGCGCGCCCACGGTCTCGACAGCAGGATGCTCGGCAGCGCCGAGACCGCCAAGCTGATCCCGAACCTGTCGCGCAGCTATTCGGGCGCGCTCTATACCGCGCAGGACATGCGGGCAGAACCTTGGGTCGCCGTGCCGGCACTTGCCGGTATCGCCGTGCGCGAAGGCGCCACATTGGTCGAGAACTGCGCCGTGCGCGGCCTCGACATCGAAGGTGGCAAGGTCGCCGGAGTGATCACCGAAAACGGCCGCATCAAGGCCCCCGAAGTGGTGCTGGCAGGCGGTGCGTGGTCCGCGCTGTTCCTGCAACGCCACGGCATCTTCGTGCCGCAACTCAGCGTGCGCGCGACCGTGGTGGCGACCCAACCGATGGATGCGGTCTATGGCGGCGGGGCAGCCGACAAGAACGTGGCCTTCCGGCACCGCGCCGACGGGGGCTATTCGCTGGCGCAGGGCGGCTTTTCCGAACTGTTCGTGGGCCCGCACGCCTTTCGCAGCCTGCGCCACTACACGACCCAGTTGCGGGCCGACCCCTTCGGCGTGCGGCTGCTGCCAAGTGGCCCCAAGGGCTTTCCCGACGCATGGGGCACGCAGCAACGCTGGGCCGATGATGCCGTCAGCCCGTTCGAGCGGATGCGCGTGCTGAACCCCGCACCGAACGCGCGCAAGGCGGCCAAGCTGCTGCGCCAGTTCGCCGCCATGATGCCCGGTCTGGGCGAGGTCCGGCAGGCCAAAACCTGGGCCGGCATGATCGACACCATGCCCGATATCGTGCCGGTGGTGGACCGCGTCGCCGCACTCCCCGGCCTGACCGTGGGCACCGGCATGAGCGGCCACGGCTTTGGCATCGGTCCCGCCATGGGGCGCGTGCTGGCCGCACTGGCCACGAACGACAAGGTGGGCCATGATCTGCACCGCTTCCGGCTGTCGCGCTTCAGCGACGGCTCGGCCATGAACCTCGGCCCCGGACTTTAACGACACACACGCAACAAGGAGACGCCAAATGCCGATCAAGAACCGTTTCGCCGAAATGCACGGCGACATCACCGCATGGCGTCGCCACCTGCACGCGCACCCCGAACTGATGTTCGACGTGCACGAGACCGCGAAGTTCGTCGAGGACAAGCTGCGCGCCTTCGGCGTGGACGAGATCACCACCGGCATCGGCAAGACCGGCGTGGTCGGCGTGATCAAAGGGCGCGGCACCAGCGACCGCGTCATCGGCCTGCGCGCCGACATGGACGCGCTGCCGATCATCGAAGACACCGGACTGGACTATGCCTCGACCGTCGAGGGCAAGATGCACGCCTGCGGCCATGACGGGCACACAGCGATGCTGCTGGGGGCCGCGCAGTATCTGGCCGAGACGCGCAATTTCGACGGCACCGTGGTGCTGATCTTCCAACCCGCCGAAGAAGGCGGCGGCGGCGGGCGCGAGATGGTCAATGACGGGCTGATGGACCGCTGGAACATCCAGGAGGTCTACGGCATGCACAACATGCCCGGCATCCCCACCGGCACCTTTGCCATCCGCCCCGGCCCGCTGCTGGCCAGCGCCGACGAATTCACCATCCGCGTGGTGGGCAAGGGCGGCCACGCCGCCCAGCCGCACGAGGCGATCGACCCCAACCTTGCTGCCGCCCACGTGATCGTGGCGCTGCAAAGCATCGCCAGCCGCAACGCCAACCCGCTGTCGTCGGTGGTGGTGACGGTGGGCGCGCTGCATTCCGACAGCCACGTCAGCAACGTGATCCCGCAGGCGACCACGATGAAAGGCACCGTGCGCGCGCTGGACGAAGCGGTGCGCGCGATGGCGCAGGACCGCGTGCAGGCGATTGCGACCGCCACGGCACAGGCCTACGGCTGCGTGGCCGAGATCGACTATGTGGTGGGCTACCCCGTCACCGTGAACGCCGCGCGCAACACCGAATACGCCATTGCCGCAGCCCGTGCCGTTGCGGGCGACGTGACCGAAGACATCTCGCCGGTGATGGCCGCCGAAGACTTTGCCTTCATGCTGAACGCCCGCCCCGGTGCCTATATCCTGGTCGGCAACGGACCGGGCGCGATGGTGCACCACCCGCACTATAATTTCGACGACGAAGCGATCCCCGCAGGATGCAGCTGGTTCGCCGAGCTTGTCGAACAACGACTGGCGCAGGCCTGAAGCCGCGCCGCCCCAAACTTGGAAGGAAGAACAGACCATGCCCGTCAAAAACCGATTTGCAGAACTGCACGGCGACATCACCGCCTGGCGCCGTGACCTGCACGAAAACCCCGAGATCCTGTTCGACACCCACCGCACCAGCGCACTGGTGGCCGACAAGCTCAAGGATTTCGGCTGCGACGAGATCGCCACCGGCATCGGGCGCACCGGCGTCGTGGGCGTGATCAAGGGCAAGACCGACACATCCGGCAAGGTCATCGGCCTGCGTGCCGACATGGACGCGCTGCCGATCCACGAGCAGACGGGGCTTGAATATGCCTCCAAGACCGATGGCGCGATGCACGCCTGCGGCCACGACGGCCACACCGCGATGCTGCTGGGCGCGGCACAATACCTGGCCGAGACGCGCAATTTCGACGGCACCGTGGTGCTGATCTTCCAACCCGCCGAAGAAGGCGGCGGCGGCGGCAAGGAAATGTGCGACGACGGCCTGATGGACCGCTGGGGCGTGCAGGAAGTTTACGGAATGCACAACTGGCCCGGCTTGCCGACAGGGCAGTTCGCGATCCGCACAGGCCCGTTCTTTGCCGCGACAGACACGTTCGACATCCATGTCGAGGGCAAGGGCGGCCACGCCGCGAAACCGCATGACACGGTGGACACGACCGTGATGGCCTCGCAGCTGGTGCTCGCGATGCAGACCATCGCCAGCCGCAACGCCGATCCGGTGGATCAGGTGGTGGTCTCGGTCACCTCGTTCGAGACCTCGTCCAAGGCGTACAACGTGATCCCGCAAAAGGTGCACATCAAGGGCACCGTGCGCACCATGAGCACCGAGATGCGCGATCTGGCCGAGAAACGGATCAAGGCGATTGCCGCGGGTATCGGTGCCACCTTCGGCGGCGTCGTGGACGTGGATTACCACCGCGGCTATCCGGTGATGGCAAACCACGACGCGCAGACCGAATTTGCCGCCGACGTGGCGCGCTCGGTCTCGGGCGGCTGTGACGACGCACCGCTGGTCATGGGCGGCGAGGATTTCGCATTTTTGCTCGAAGAACGTCCGGGCGCCTATATTCTGGTCGGCAACGGCGAGGGCGCGATGGTCCACCACCCCGAATACAACTTCAACGACGAAGCGATCCCTGCGGGGTGTTCGTGGTGGGCGGGTATCGTGGAACAGCGGATGCCTGCGGCCTGATGGCTGGCGTTGCGGGTTGGGGGGCGCTGGGTTCGGGGCTCTGCCCCCGGCCTGCGGCCTCCCCCGGGATATTTTCGGCCAAAAGAAGCTTTAGGCGATAAGGTCTTCGTAGACGCGGGCGATGCCGTCTGCTTCGGCCTTGGCCGAGAAGTGCTGGCAGGCGGTGGTGCGGGCGGCCGCTGCCATCTGGTCGAAACGTTCGGTCAGGATGGTGCGCGCGGCTGTCGCGGCACCTTCGGGCGTGGTGATCAGCCCTGCGGTTTCGTGATTGCTGAAGGCTGCGTAATAGCCGGCATCGGTGCCGACGAAGGGCACGCCGCTGGCCATGCCTTCGAGGGGGACCATGCCGTAGCCTTCGTAGCGGGGCAGTTGCACGATCAGACTGAGCGCGCGCATGAGCGCCGGCAGGTCGGCGGCGGGCACTTCTCCGGGGAAGAGGATGCGGTCGCTGAAGCCTGCGGCGGCGATCTGTGATTTAAGGTCTTTGAGGAAGGGTTGGTGTTCGCGTGCGGCGCGGCCGATGATGAGTGCCGTGGCGCCGGGCACTGTCGGCAGCAGCTCGATCATCGCCGCAACGAAGCGGTCGCTGCCTTTCTCGGGGCGGATGCGGCCCACGGTGGCGATGCCGATGCTGCCGCCGTAGCCCAATGCGCCCCAGGCTGCGGCGCGGTCGGGTGCCGGCGTAAACAGATCGGTGTCGATGCCATGCGGGACGGTGGCACGGACGTGGGGCACGAAGCCTGCGGCCTTGTCGGTGGTGGCAATTACCGCGTCCATGCGGCTGATCAGCCAGCGCGGAAAGGCCGAGTGGCGGCGCTGTGCGGCGGAGGTGAACACGATGCGGATCGGCAGGCGCAACACGTCGCGTGCCCAGAGAGCCGCGCGCATTTCGGTGTTGCGGCGCACGTGCCAGATGCAAGGATCATGCGACAGCGCGCGGGCCTGCCTGACGGTGATCGGCGCAGGGCATCCGGGCAGCGGCTGGCCCACCAGATGCAGATCATAGCGCCCGACCTGCTGACGCACCACATTGGCCGCCGTGGCCGAGACGCCGGTGAAATTGCGGTTGAAGTTGGTGACGAAGACGCGGTGCGTCATGACAAATCCAGCGCCGTGACCAGCCGTGCGGCAATGTCCGCGGCCCCGGTGTCGCGCTTTGCCACGAAATCGCTGGCTGCGGTGCGCGCACGGGACAATGCCTGTGGCGTGTTGATCCAGTGCAGCGCCTTTTCGCCCAGATCGCGGCCACCGGCCACCAGTTGCACCGCACCGCAGGCTTCGAGCGGGGCAAAGGTTTCGGCGAAGTTCGACAGATGCGGGCCGGTCAGGATCGCGGCCCCCGCCTGTGCCACCTCGTAGGGGTTGTGGCCGCCATGCGGTCGCAGCGACCCGCCCAGGAACACAAAGGGCGCCAGCGCGTACCAAAGCCCCATCTCGCCCAGCGTGTCGGCCAGAAACACCTGCGCATCGGGTGCTTGCCCCGCCGTGCGCCGGGTGTGGGTCAGGCCCATGTCGGTGATCAGCCCCGCCACCTCGTCGCCGCGATCGGGATGGCGGGGGGCCAGGATCAGCAGCGCGTCGGGATGGGTCTGCAGCACATGGGCATGAGCCAGCAGCGCGTCGGCCTCTTCGCCCGGATGGGTCGAGGCCGCGACCCAGGTCGGACGCTGCGCAATGATATCGGCCAGACGGCTGCGCGCGGGACCGTGCACCGGCAGGGCGGGCGACAGGCTCTTGAGGTTGAAACCGGTCTCGACTGCTGTGTGCGGCGGCGTCAGTGCGCCGAGTGCGCGGGCCATTTCGGCGTTCTGGGTCAGGATCAGCCGGAACTGACCCAGGATAAATGCCGCAGTGCGCGGAAACTTTGCCCAGCGGGAGAGAGAGTTTTGCGACATGCGCGCCCCGACCAGCGCCAGTGGCACGTTCGCGCGATGGGCGCGGACCAATATCTGCGGCCACAGCTCGGATTCGACAAAGACCGCCGCGTCGGGCCGCCAGCGTTTCAGGAACCGGTTCACCGGCCCGGCGGAATCCAGCGGCGCGAACTGGTGCACCGCCCGCGGCGGCATCCGCGCGGCGATCATCGCGGCAGAGGTCGGCGTGGCAGAGGTGATCAGGAACCGTGCCTCGGGCATTTGCCGACCGATGGCGGCGATCAGCGGCAGCACCGACAGGCTTTCCCCGACCGAGGCCGCATGAAACCAGATCAGCAGGCCGCCGGGACGCTGTTCGGTGGTCTGGCCGAGGATCTCATGCGCACGGTGTACGGCCACGCCATCGCGGCGCAGACGCCGGATGCGCATATGGGCAGCGAAGGGCACCACCAGTGCAGCGGCCACCACGTAGGCACGATAGAGGGCAGTCGGGCGCATTCAGCCGCCGGTGTGGCTCATGTGGCGGGGCATCTGCCCGTCGGTCTTTTGGCGGGAATAGTCGAAATCGTGGCCCTTGGGCTTGATCCCGATGGCCTGCCGGATGGCGGCGTGCAGCGGCGCGTCGTCGTCCGGGTGGTCGCGCAGGGGCGCGCGCAGGTCCATCATGTCTTCTTGTCCCAGACAGAGGTAAATCTCGCCGGTGCAGGTCAGGCGCACGCGGTTGCAGCTTTCGCAGAAATTGTGACTGAGCGGGGTGATAAAGCCGATCTTCTGGCCGGTTTCCTCGAGCCGCACATAGCGGGCGGGGCCGCCGGTACGCTCGACCAGATCGGTCAGGGTGTAGTGCTCGGCATAGCGCGCACGCACGTCTTTCAGCGACCAGTACTGGCCCAGCCGGTCCTCGTTGCCCAGATCGCCCATCGGCATCACCTCAATCCACGTCAGGTCCATGCCGCGTTCGGCACACCACTGCGTGATCGCGGGCAACTCGTCCTCGTTGAAGCCTTTCAGCGCCACGGCGTTGATCTTGACGTGCAGCCCTGCGGCCTGTGCCGCATCAATCCCGCGCAGCACCTGCGGCAGGCGGCCCCAACGGGTGATGTCGGCGAATTTTGTCTCGTCCAGCGTATCGAGCGAGATGTTCACGCGGCGCACTCCGGCGGCGTAGAGATCGCGGGCAAAGCGTTCCAGCTGGCTGCCGTTGGTGGTCAGGGTCAGCTCTTTCAGCGTGCCCGCATCCAGATGGCGCGCCATGCTGTTGAAAAATTTCATGATCTCGCGGCGCACCAGGGGCTCGCCGCCGGTGATCCGCAGCTTTTCCACACCCAGATCGACAAAGGCTGAGCACATGCGATCCAGCTCTTCCAGCGTCAGCAGCTCTTTCTTGGACAGAAATGTCATGTTTTCAGACATGCAGTATACGCAGCGAAAATCGCATCTGTCGGTGACAGAGACGCGCAGATAGGTGATGGCGCGGGCGAAGGGATCGATCAAAGGTGCATTCATACCCACATAGGTAAGGGCGGCGGGAAAGCGCAGCAAGGGGGAATGCACGTTGATGCGCTTTGCGCGCTGTGCTTATCTTGGAGCATGAAAACGATACCCCTGATCCTGATTTGCGCCTGCACCCTGTCTGGCTGCGCGCGCCTGCCCGAATTCCTGCAACCGCGCCCGGACGCGGCCGAGACCAGCGCCGAGGCTGCGAGCGTCGGGACACGTCCGCAATCGCGGCCTGCAAATGCCGTACCGGCCCAAGGTGCACGCACGGTGGCCGAGTTTGACACCGTCAGCGCCGAGCAAAAGGCCGCGGCCAGCGCCCCTGCGCCCGTGGGTGGCAGGCTGGGCATGACCGTCGCGTCACTGGGCAGCCCGTCAGAGCCGGGATTGTGGCTGAAGACACCGCTGGTCCAAAGCGAACAGCCCGGTCGGGTCAGCTATGCAGGCTCGGGCAAATCGGTGGCTGTGACGCTGATTCCGATCGAAGGGCCCGCCTCCGCAGGCAGCCGCATGTCGCTGTCGGCCTTCCAGACGCTGGGCGCACCGCTGACCGGATTGCCCCAGATCGAAGTGTTTTCCGCATCATGAGCAGTGGCGCGCGCGGCAGGGTGCGGGAGCCTGCGGCGCGAGTTTATCTGGCAAGATGAAGGCAGGGGCTGTGCCCTGGCGTGCACCGACTTGACCCTGAAGCACCCGACGCTGCCTGAAACCAAAGATTTCAACGCGTCAGGTGATGCATGACTTTGCTTGTTATGGTCAGCACGCTTTAAAGGTACTTGGCCGCGTCCTTGCGGGCGAATGCCTTCATCGTATCGCCGTGTTCGGCCAGAAAGGCGCGGGTGCGGTCGGGGTCGTGCTTGCTGAGGTCACGCAGCCACCACGAGATCGCCTTCTGGATGAACCAGCGCCCGTCGGGGGCGTAGCTTGCGGCCCAGCCGAGGATGCGGTCGCGGGCTTCGGCTTCATGCGGCTTGGGGTGGTTCTGTTTGGTCCAGGGCAGGGTGATAATCAGGGCGGCGCGTTTGGTCCACATGTGATCGGAGGTTGTCCAGGCTTCGATCTCGTCCAGACGCGACGGGTCGGCAATCAGACGTTTCTGCCCCGCCATGCAGGCATGATCGGCGATGGCCCAGCTGTCAAAGTCCGGTGCCCATGATTTGATCAGCGCCCAGGCGGCGGCGTCAGGCTCCATGCGGGCCTGCGTCAGCAGTTTGGCGGCGACGATGCGGGCCTCGAAGATGTCGGTCTTCCACAGGCCGTTCGCCAGTGCCACGCGCGTCTCGATGTCCAGCTCTTGCCGCCAGGTCTTGGTCAGGTCGTTCAGCACCGGGTTGGGCACGCCCAGATAGGTGCGGTCGGCCTTGTGATAGGCCTGCGCGCCTGTCGCCCGTTCGGGGTCGGCATGTGCGGTGATTTTGGCCAGGGCCGTTTCGGGTGTCATGTGTTGGTGTCCAATATATGTGTAGGCAGACCGTCGATGCTGGTCTGGTTGCGGTCGGCCCAATAGGTGGACAGACCGTCGGGGCCTTTGTCTTCGGCCCATTTCTGCAAGGTGTCGCGCGGGCCTGCGTGATCAAAGTATGGCACGCCGTAGCCGCAGGAGGTTTGCAGCATGTCCACCGTCACGTCGTAGATCTGGCGGGCACCAAGGGCGGGCGCGAACAGCGCGTTCAGACCGTCGAAACCCGCGTCGCGCGGGTGCAGGGTGCGGGCGGTGCCATAGGCGCGCATGATCATCGGGCGTTTCTCGAACCCACACCACATCAGCGTGATGCGGTTGTGCAGGGCCAGATGGGCGGCGGTTTCGTTGCCCGAGCCGGTCAGGTTGCGCCAGACGATCCGGTTGGGGGACAACACACGCAAGCTGTCCATCCCCTTGGGGCTGATGTTCACATGGCCGGTGTCGGCAGCGCTGCCTATGAAAAACATATGCTGGGCGGCGATGAAATCGGCGTGTTCCGGTTCGATCCGGCCTGATTGCTTACCCATTATTCCCGGCCCTTCATTCTACCGTCACCGATTTGGCGAGATTGCGCGGCTGGTCCACGTCGGTGCCTTTGGCGACGGCAGTGTGATAGGCCAGCAGTTGCGCGGGCAGCGCATAAAGGATCGGGGCCACGGCGTTGTGCACCGGCGGCATCTCTATCGACGCCCAGACGCCTTCGCCAGCCTCGCTCAGACCCTTGGCGTCCGAGATCAGCACGACCTTGCCCTTGCGGGCCATAACCTCTTGCATGTTGCTGATCGACTTGTCGAACAGCGTGTCGCGCGGTGCCATCACGACCACCGGCACGTGTTTGTCGATCAGCGCGATGGGGCCATGCTTCAGCTCGCCTGATGCATAGGCTTCGGCATGGATGTAGCTGATTTCCTTGAGCTTCAGCGCCCCTTCGAGCGCCAGAGGGTACATCAGCCCACGGCCCAGAAACAGCACGTCGCGGGCCTCGGACAGGCGGCGGGCGGTGTTCTGCATCGCCACGTTCTGCTCCAGCGCCACGGACATCAGCGCAGGCAATCCGCGCAGGGCCGAGACGTGATCGGCAAGCTGGTCCGCCGACAGCGTGCCCCGGTCCGACGCGGCCTTGAGCGCCAGCATCAGCAGAACGGTCAGCTGGCAGGTGAACGCCTTGGTCGAGGCCACGCCGACTTCGATGCCCGCATGGATCGGCAACGCCAGATCGCTTTCGCGCGCGATCGAGCTTTCGGGGACGTTGACCACCGACAGGATGCGCGCGGCCTTGCCCTGACAATAGCGCAGGGCGGCCAGCGTGTCGGCGGTTTCGCCCGACTGCGACACGAACATTGCCAGCGTGCGGTCGGGGATCGGCGGTTCGCGGTAGCGGAACTCCGACGCCACATCGACCTCTACGGGGATGCGGGCGATCTGCTCGAACCAGTATTTCGCGGTCAGACAGGCGTAATAGGCGGTGCCGCAGGCGACCAGCGTCAGCCGGTCGATGTCGTTGAAATCGACACCGGGGTCGGGCAGGGCGATCTGGCCCTCGGCGGTCAGATAGTTGGCCAGCGCATTGCCGATCACCGTGGGCTGTTCGGCGATTTCCTTGGCCATGAAGTGCTTGTGGCCGCCCTTGTCGACGCGGGTGGCGTCGATCTGGATGGTCTTGACGGCCCGGGTCACCGCCGCGCCATTGACGTCATGCACGACTAGCGAGCTGCGGGTGACAACCGCGCGGTCGCCCTCCTCAAGGTACGTGATCCGGTCGGTCAGCGGGGCCAGAGCAATGGCATCCGAGCCCACGAACATCTCGCCATCGCCGTGCCCGATGGCCAGCGGAGAGCCTTTGCGGGCGGCGACGATCAGATCGTCCTGCCCTTCGAACAAAAACGCCAGCGCGAAGGCACCGTGCAGCCGGTCGAGCGTCTGGTTGGCGGCCTGAACAGGGTCCGCGCCCGCGTCCATATACATCTGCGTCAGCAGGGCGACGGTTTCAGTGTCGGTCTCGGTGACGAACTTGATCCCCGCCTTGGCCAGTTCGGCGCGCAGCTCGCGGAAATTCTCGATGATGCCGTTGTGGACCACGGCGACCGGTCCCGCCTGATGCGGGTGGGCGTTGGTGACAGATGGCGCGCCATGCGTGGCCCAGCGGGTGTGGCCGATGCCGGATTTGCCCGCCAGCGGCTCGTGCACCAGCAGATCGCTGAGGTTCACCAGCTTGCCCACCGCGCGACGGCGGTCAAGCTTGCCATTGTTCACGGTGGCGATGCCCGCGCTGTCATAGCCGCGATATTCCAGACGCTTGAGCGCCTCGACCAGAATGGGGGCCACCTCGTGGTTGCCCAGAACGCCGACGATGCCGCACATATCAGTTGCCCCTTGTCTGTCTGGCTTTTTTGGCACGCAGCATTTGCATCAGCTTGCGCGCCATGCCGGGTTTTTCCACTTGATGCGCGCGGGCGATGGCCAGCGCGCCGTCTTCGACGTCGGATGTGATGACCGAACCGGATGCGGTCATCGCCTCGTTGCCCACCGATACGGGGGCCACCAGCATGGTGTTCGACCCGATAAAGGCGCGCGCGCCGACGTGGGTGTGGTGTTTCAGCACGCCGTCGTAGTTGCAGGTGATGGTTCCGGCGCCGATATTGGCACCGGCGCCTATAAATGCATCGCCGATGTAGCTGAGGTGATTGACCTTTGCCCCTGCATCGATGGTGGCGTTCTTGATCTCGACGAAATTGCCGACGCGCACGTCTTCGGCCAGTTCCGCACCGGGGCGCAGGCGGGCATAGGGCCCGATGATGCCGCCGCGCGCCACATGGCAGCCTTCGAGGTGCGAGAACGCGCGGATGCGGGCACCGGATTCGATGGTCACTTCGGGGCCGAAAAATACGTGGGGCTCGATCACCGTGTCGCGTCCGATGAAGGTGTCATACGAGAAATAGATGCTGGCGGGGTCCAGCAGGGTCACGCCGTCTTCCATTGCCGCCGCCCGTGCCGTCTGCTGGAACAGCGCATCGGCCGCGGCCAGTTCGGCGCGTGAATTGATGCCCAGCGTTTCCGCCTCGGGGCAGGTGACGACGCCTGCGGTCAGACCGCGCGTGCGGGCCAGTGCGACAATGTCGGTCAGGTAATATTCGCCTGCCGCGTTGTCGTTGGTCACCGCGTCCAGCAGCGAAAACAGCGTGTTGGCGTCGCAGGCCATGACGCCCGAGTTGCACAGGGTGATGGCGCGCTCGGCCTCGGACGCGTCCTTGAATTCCACAATGGCGTCAAGCACATCGCCCGACATCTTCAACCGGCCATAGCGGCCCGGATCTGCGGCTTTGAACCCCAGAACCACCACGTCGCTGGAGCTGCGCGCCTCGATCATCGCCTCAAGCGTCTCTGGCCGCACAAAAGGCGTATCGCCGTACAGCACGATCACCGTGCCGTCAAAGCCCTCCAGCGCCGCGCGGGCCTGCTGCACCGCGTGGCCGGTGCCCAGCTGGTCGTCTTGTACAACAACCTGCGTTTCTTCGTCATATTCCTGCACGGCTTGCGTCACCGCGTCGGCACCGTGGCCTGCGACGACGACCATGCGCGCGGGTTCCAGCGAGCGTGCCGCCTGCAGCGCGTGCACCAGCATGGGCGCGCCTGCGATGGGGTGAAGGACTTTCGGAATATCCGAATTCATCCGCGTGCCTTTGCCTGCGGCAAGGATGACCGTCGCGATGCTCATGCCAATTCTCTTTGTGTTCTTGCTGTGACCGTTTTATCTAACTTGCCAAGCGGCGCAACCAGTGGCCCCATCAAACAAGATTGCTGGCCGTAACACGAACAATGACAGGACGGCAATGATCCGCCCATCAGGAGACAGGCATGACATCGGTAATCTTTGATCTCGACGGCACTCTGGCAGACACCAGCGGCGATTTGCTGGCCGCCGCGAACGTGTGTTTTCGCGATATGGGCGCGGGCGACGTGCTGACGGCCGCCGATGCAGGCGCTGCATTGCGTGGCGTGCGCTCGATGCTGACGCTGGGGCTGACCCGGCTGGACCGGATGGACGAGGCGCTGATTGCCAAGTATTACCCGATCCTGCTGGAAGCCTACGATGGCGCGATCGACCTGCACACCGTGATGTACCCCGGTGCGATGGACGCGGTCGCGGCGATCCGGGCAGACGGGTTCGCGGTGGGCATCTGCACCAACAAACCTGCGGCACTGGCCGAAAAGCTGCTCAAATCGCTGGGCGTGCGCGATGCCTTTGCGTCGATGATCGGCGCCGACACATTGCCTGTGCGCAAACCCGACCCGGCACCCTTGTTCGAGGCAGCAAGGCAGGCGGGCGGGTCCGAGACCTGCATCCTGATCGGTGACAGCGACACCGACCGCAACACCGCGCGCGCCGCCGGTGTGCCTTCGGTTCTGGTCACGTTCGGGCCTGCGGGCGATGACATGGCCGCGTTGGAACCCGAGGCATTGCTGCACGATTATGCCGATCTGCCCGCCCTGGCGCGGCGCTTTCTGCGCGACGGGGCCGCAGCATGAGCGAGGTCTTCAAGGGCAGCTTTACCCAGCAAGAGCCGATCCCCGAAGCAGGCATCGAGGCCGCCGTGCGGGTGATGCGCCACGGACGGCTGCACCGCTACAACACCGTCGCGGGCGAAGTGGCCGAAGCAGCATTGCTGGAACAGGAATTTGCCGCAATGGTCGGTGCGAAATACTGCCTCGCCGTGGCCTCCGGCGGCTATGCGATGGCAACGGCCCTGCGCGCGCTTGGCGTCAAACCCGGCGACAATGTGCTGTCGAACGCGTTCACGCTGGCTCCGGTGCCGGGGGCCATCGCGTCTCTGGGTGCCGTGCCGGTGTTCGTCGGCGTGACCGAGGCGCTGACGATCGATCTGGATGATCTCGACGCCAAGGGCGGGCAGGCGGACGTCCTGCTGCTCAGCCACATGCGCGGCCACATCTGCGACATGGACGCGCTGATGGCGATCTGCGACCGCCACGGCATCAAGGTCGTCGAGGATTGCGCCCACACGATGGGGGCCGCGTGGAAGGGCGTGCCTTCGGGGCGTCACGGCGTCGCGGGCTGCTATTCCTGCCAGACCTACAAACACGTGAACGCGGGCGAGGGCGGATTGCTGGTGACCGACGACGCGGATGTCGCTGCGCGCGCGGTGATGCTGTCGGGCAGCTACATGCTCTACGAGCGGCACTTGGCGGCACCACCCGTCGAAGCTTTCGCCGATCTGCGCTATACCACACCCAACATATCGGGCCGGATGGACAACCTGCGCGCCGCGATCCTGCGCCCGCAACTGGCCGATCTGGACCGGCAATGTGCACGTTGGAACGCGCGGTACAAGGCGCTGGAAGACGGCGTGCGCGACGCGCCGGGCCTGACAATAGTCGAGCGGCCTGAGGAGGAGCGCATCGTCGGCTCGTCCTTCCAGTTCCTGCTGCTGGACTGGGACGCGGACAAGGTGCGCGATGTGGTCAAACGCTGCTCCGCGCGCGGGGCCGAGTTGAAATGGTTCGGCGCGGCCGAGCCCGTCGCGTTCACCTCGAAATACGACAGCTGGCGCTATGCCGCGACCGCAGCCATGCCCGCCAGCGACAGGGTGCTTGCAGGCATCGTCGATATCCGGGTGCCCCTGACGTTTTCCATCGAGGATTGCGCACTGATCGCGCGGATCATTCGCAGCGAGGTGTCGGTGGTCTACCAGGCGGGATAGCAACATCAGCCCACTGCCACCAAGCCCGGAATCAAGGTGCGTGGCACCGCCGGCCTCTCGGTGTTCGCTTGCGAACACCTGCCCCAGTAGCGGGCGCTTCGGCAGCGTTGCCTGCCATATATAACCCACGCCAAAGCGGTGGCATAAAGTGGTGCGCGCTAAGGTCTCAACGCCCACCCGCAGTCGAGCGCTGCCCTGTGTTCCGCTCTCAACCCTAATCCGCACCATACAGCGGCACCGTGGACATGCTGACCTTGGCACTGCCTTGCGTCAACTCGCGCGCATGCGCCACGTAAATCAGCGTCTGGTTCGCCTCATCAAAGATCCGCTTCACCCGCAGCGTCTTCAGCACGATGGACCGCGAGGTGCGAAACACATCCTCGCCCGCTTCGCTGCGGTCGATGTCGCCCACGGTGATCGGCCCGGTCTGGCGGCACGAGATCGACGAATTCGACGGGTCCTCGAACCAGTTGCCATTGGCAATCCGGTCAATAAAACTGCGGTCAAAATAGGCGATA
The DNA here is from genome assembly GCA_024636445.1 of Sulfitobacter sp. Taxonomy (GTDB): domain Bacteria; phylum Pseudomonadota; class Alphaproteobacteria; order Rhodobacterales; family Rhodobacteraceae; genus Pseudosulfitobacter. Next base: position 3,149 of record JAGXHE010000116.1, on the reverse strand, counting down.
TGACAGGTCACCCCCGCGACTTCCGGGTCGGGGATGGCTTCGATCACGATGTCATTCCCTGCCCAGTCCACGCCGATTTCGCCCACCTGCTCAGCCTGTGCCGCGCCGCCGATCCCCAGCGCCGCGGCTGCGATCCATGTGCCAAAGCGCCTCAAAACGTCAGAACCGCGTGTTCGCCCATGTCGGGCATGTCGTCGGTCAGGTTGGACTTGGCGATCTCGTAGAGGAACTTTGCACCGCCGTCGGTGGTCCATACTTCGGACTTCGACAGGGTCATCCGCACCAGGCAGAGATCAGGGTCCTGCTTGCCGTCCTCGAACCATGCGGCGGCGATGGGCGACCAGATATCGTCAAGCGTCTTCTCGTCGGTGACCACGTCCAGCGCACCCTCGATGGTGGCGTACAGCTTGGCCTTCTGGCAGGCGACGAGATAGGTGACGGCGCTGCCCGACTTGGCCGCATCCGCGATGTCGGTGCCGTGGGCGGTGATGAACCAGAGCACGCGTTCATCCGTGTCGCGGATCGAATGCGACATGGGCCGCGCGCGGTCGTCGGGCGTGGCCAGCATACCGGCGTTGATGTCTTTCAACCGGTCCCAGAATTTTTCCTTCATTTCGGCTATTGTGTCATGGTCTTTCATGGCGGGGTCTCCTGTTTCTCGGTCAGTTGTCCAATCAACGCCTGTTCGCCGCGCTTGTTCCCTGCGGGCATTGGTGTTCACACTTGACCGATCGGGGCCCCAGCATGTAAGTAATGAACAAGCGTTCAATAACGGGAGGGATGCGCCGATGTTTACCCATTCAATGACGTTCGATCTGGGCGAAGACGCCAACAGCCTGCGCGAGATGGTGCACCGCTGGGCGCAGGAACGCGTCCGTCCGATGGCCCATGAAATCGACCAGACCAACGCATTCCCCCCCGCACTCTGGACCGAGATGGGCGATCTGGGCCTGCTGGGCATCACCGTCGAGGAAGAATTCGGCGGATCTGGCATGTCCTATCTGGCGCATACCGTCGCCGTGGAAGAGATCGCGCGCGCCTCGGCTTCGGTCTCGCTGTCCTACGGGGCACATTCGAACCTTTGCGTGAACCAGATCAAGCTGAACGGCACCCAGGCGCAAAAGGCGAAATACCTGCCCGGTCTGGTCAGCGGCCAGCACGTCGGCGCATTGGCCATGTCCGAGGCGGGTGCCGGCAGCGACGTGGTCAGCATGAAGCTGCGGGCGGAAAAGCGGAACGATCACTTCCGTCTCAGCGGCACCAAATACTGGATCACCAACGGCCCCGACGCCGATACGCTGGTGGTCTACGCCAAGACCGACGAGAGCGCGGGCAGCCGTGGCATCACCGCCTTCCTGATCGAGAAAGACATGGTCGGCTTCTCGACCTCGCCGCATTTCGACAAGCTGGGGATGCGCGGCTCCAACACAGCCGAGCTGATCTTCGACGGGGTCGAAGTGCCCTTCGAGAATATCCTCGGCGAAGAGGGCAAGGGCGTCGCCGTGCTGATGTCGGGCCTCGATTACGAACGCGTCGTGCTGGCGGGCATCGGTCTGGGCATCATGGCCGCCTGTCTCGACGAGGTCATGCCCTATATCTCCGAGCGCAAGCAGTTCGGCCAGCCCATCGGGAACTTCCAGCTGATGCAGGGCAAGGTCGCCGATATGTACACCGCGATGAACAGCGCGCGGGCCTATGTCTACGAAGTGGCACGCGCCTGCGACAAGGGCACCGTGACCCGTCAGGATGCGGCGGCGTGCTGCCTTTATGCGTCCGAACAGGCAATGGTACAGGCGCATCAGGCGGTGCAGGCGCTGGGCGGGGCAGGGTTCCTGTCCGACAGTCCGGTCAGCCGTCTTTTCCGCGACGCCAAGCTGATGGAGATCGGTGCAGGCACCTCTGAAATCCGCCGGATGCTGATTGGCCGCGAATTGATGGGGGCGATGGCGTGACCTTTGCCGTCGTGACGGGCCGTGTCCGCGCGCGCTGAAAGCCCTTGGCTGCTTTGGCTGCCGCTGGCCGTGGTCACGCTGATCGGGGCCGTCATGGTGTTCCGGCTGGGCTGGATCGCGGCACATGTGGACGAAGGCGCGCTGCTGAACCACTACGCCCAGCTTTATGTGGCCGAAACCGGCGCAGAGGCCAGCCTGAGCGATTGCGTCGGGCGTCCGGGGGTTCAGTCGGGCGTGCGGTTGGTGGTCAGTTGCACCACCCCACGCGGCGACAAGCGTATCTATCTGATCGGCCGGTTCGGCGGGCTGGTGCAACCGCCACCCGCATCGAAAAACGCGTCGGAGACTTGAAAGGCGGCCGCGTGCCGTGGCTTGGTAAGGGAGGAAACGAGATGTTTGCGAAACGTGCCTTTATAACGGCTATTCTTGCGGGCCTCGCTGCTGCTGCGGCTCCTGTCGCCGCACAGGATCTGACCTATTCCTCTGACACTACCGCGTCCTGTTTGGCCGAGGCACCGGACACCAACGCGCAGATGGCCTGTATCGGTGCATCGGCCAATGCTTGCATGGAGGACACCCCCGGCGGCTCTTCGACCTATGCCATGTCGGGCTGTCTCGACCGCGAACTGCAATACTGGGACGGCCTGCTGAACGAAAACTATCGCGGCGCTGTGACCCGTGCCCGTGCCTATGACGATGATATGGACGGCACCCCCTCGGAATCCGCGCTGCGCGAGATGCAGCGGGCATGGATCACCTTTCGCGATGCAAGCTGCGACTACGAGCGTTCGCTCTGGGGCGGTGGCACCGGCGGCGGGCCTGCCACGGTCGGCTGCCTGATGCGTCTGACCGGAACGCAGGCGCTTTATCTCGCCAACAGCGGCACGCCCGAATGACCAGCCTGCCCAACATCGCGCAGACCTGTCTGGACCACGACCCTGCCAAAGTGGCGATCATCGATGTGTCCGACGGGCCACGCCGCGATGTGCGCTATGGCGATCTGGCCGAGATGGTCGACGGCATCGCCCGCGCCCTCTCGGCGCAGGTGGCACAGGGCGACCGCGTCGGCGTGCTGCTCAGCCAGACCCCGTGGTGCGCCGCAGCGCATCTGGCGATCTGGAAGATCGGCGCGATCTCGGTGCCGCTGTTCAAGCTGTTCCAGCACGACGCCTTGGCGGCGCGGATAAACGACGCAGG
>JAGXHE010000115.1 GCA_024636445.1 Sulfitobacter sp. | reverse complement strand
GCACTATGCAACGTTCAACCAGTTCACCGAGGCAATTTTCGACTTCTTCCGCACAACCCTGCCAGCAAAATGGCCCGAATTCCGCGACACCGTCACCGACAACTTCCGCGTCGTATCGCACAAGGAATACAAAGTGATTTGAGGGTAAACCCTCAGGGCAATTCAGGCCTTGGAGTATAACGAGTTTTTTATCCAAGCCTGATTATGAACGCGACTGATTTTGCCTCATTTTGACTGCATGGACTATTAAGAATAAGGTTTTAAAAATGGCTCATAAAGTCGACGAACATGTGGGAAAACGAATTCGCCAGCGCCGCTGGTTGATTGGAATGACCCAACAAAAACTGGCCGAGCTGGTCGGCATCAAATTCCAGCAAATCCAGAAGTACGAAACCGGTGCGAACCGCGTCAGCGCTTCGCGTTTGTGGGACATCGGCGAGGCGATGGACGTCAAGGTGTCCTTCTTTTTCGAAGGTATGGATTGCGCAAAGGTCCCGCAGGTATCGGGCCGCCCGGTTCCGGGCGACCTGCTCGAGGACAAGGAGGCGATGGATCTGGTGCGCTCGTATTACGCGATCCCCAAGAACCAGCGCCGCCGCCTGTTCGAACTGGCCCGCGTTCTCAGCGACGTCGCCTGATCCTGCCTGCCAGTTTGACGGGATGCACTTGCACTGCACCCGTCAAACTGGCACGCCTGATCCATGACATATACACATGATGCCCTGCTGGACGTGGCGCAACAGCTGGCCGATGCGGCCCGCGCCGCGATCCTTCCGCACTTTCGCAGCACGGCCCTGACCGCTGAAAACAAGCTGACAGGCGGCTATGACCCCGTCACCATAGCCGACCGCGCCGCCGAAGAGGCGATGCGCGCGATCCTTGCCGACCTGCGCCCCGATGACGCCATTCTGGGCGAGGAATTCGGCAGCACCGGCGGCACCAGCGGCCTGACCTGGGTGCTGGACCCGATCGACGGCACGCGCGGCTTTGTCTCGGGCACGCCGACATGGGGCGTGCTGATCGCCGTGGGCGGCCCCGACGGCCCGGAAATCGGCATCATCGACCAGCCCTATATCGGCGAGCGGTTCATCGGCACGCCCGAGGCCGCGTGGCTGCATGGCCCCCAAGGGCGCGCCCCGCTCAAAACACGCAGCCCCCGCCCGCTGTCGCAAGCCACCGTCTTCACCACCTTCCCAGAGGTCGGCACCCCCGCCGACGCCGCCGCCTTTGTCGATGTGGCGGGCCGCGCACGACTGACCCGTTACGGGATGGACTGCTACGCCTACGCGCTGGTCGCCGCAGGGCAGGTCGATCTGGTGATTGAGGCGGGCCTGAACGCCTATGACATTCAGGCCCCCATCGCACTCATTCAGGCCGCAGGCGGCATCGTCACCGACTGGCAGGGCGGCCCCGCCCACAACGGCGGGCGCGCACTAGCAGCCGCCAACCCCGAAATCCACGCCGAAGCACTGGCGATCCTCAAGCAGCACATATGACCGAGGTGCTGATTCAGGGTGCCGACCACATCCTGACGATGGACGACACCCGCCGTGAACTTCATGGTGCCGATATCCTGCTGCGTGACGGTCAGATCGCCGCCGTGGGGCAGGGGCTGAAGACCAGCGGCGAGACTGTCGCGGCCCGTGGCTGTGTGGTCACCCCCGGTCTCGTGAACACGCACCACCACCTCTACCAGACGCTCACCCGCGCCGTTCCGGCTGGGCAGGATGCGCTGCTTTTCGGCTGGCTGAAAACGCTCTACCCGATCTGGGCGCGCTTCACCCCTGACCACATGCACACCTCCGCGCAGGTCGGTCTGGCCGAACTGGCGCTGTCGGGCTGCACGCTCTCGTCCGATCACCTCTACCTCTACCCCAATGGCTCCCGGCTCGAAGACACCATTCACGCCGCCGCCGAACTGGGCCTGCGCTTTCATCCCACGCGCGGCTCCATGAGCATCGGAGAAAGTGCGGGCGGCTTGCCCCCCGACACGCTGGTCGAAGCGGAATCCGCAATCCTCAAAGACAGCATCCGCGTGATCGACGCCTTCCACGATCCGTCCGAAGGATCGATGTGCCGCGTCGGCCTCGCCCCCTGTTCGCCGTTCTCGGTCAGCACGGACCTCATGCGCGACACCGCGCTTCTGGCCCGCGACAAGGGCGTGATGCTGCACACCCATCTGGCCGAAAACGACGAAGACATCGCCTACAGCCTCGCCGCCTACGGCAAACGCCCCGGCGCATACGCCGAAAGCCTCGGCTGGGTCGGCCCTGACGTCTGGCACGCCCATTGCGTCAAGCTGGACGCCTCCGAGATTGCCCTGTTCGCCCGCACCCGCACCGGCGTCGCCCATTGCCCCTGCTCGAACTGCCGTCTGGGCAGCGGCATTGCCCCGGTCCGTGCGATGCGCGACGCGGGCGTGCCCGTGGGTCTTGGCGTCGACGGATCGGCCAGCAACGACGCGGGCAATCTGGTGGCCGAGGCACGTCAGGCGATGCTGCTGCAACGTGTGGCAAACGGCGCCGACGCCATGAGCGCCCGCGAGGCGCTGGACATCGCCACCCGTGGCGGCGCCGATATCCTTGGCCGTCCAGATTGCGGGCGCATCGCCGTGGGCAAACGCGCGGATCTCGCGATCTGGGATGTCAGCGGCATCCACAGTGCCGGCAGCTGGGACCCTGCCGCGCTGCTGCTGGCAGGTCCGACCACGGTGCGCGATCTTTTCGTCGAGGGCCGCCAGATCGTGCGCGACGGGCAGATCACCACGCTCGACATGGGGGCTGTGATCGCCCGCCAGACTAAGCTCGCGCATCGCTTGCAGAACGCGCTGTAGGCCGCTGACATCACTCAAGAATGATCGCGCCGTCCTCTTTTGACTTGTGCTCGGGCTCGACGTGGATCGTGATGTGGGTCACGTCCAGCGTCTTTTTCAACGCATTCTCGATCCGGTCGCAGATTTCATGTGCCTCGAACACGGTTGTCTCGCCCGGCACCACCAGATGAAAGTCGATAAAGATCGCGGCACCGGCATGGCGCGTGCGCAGGTCATGCGCTTCCACGGCGCCAACCGCCTCGGCGGCGATCACGGCGCGGATACGGTCCAGCGTGCCATCCGACACCGCCTCGTCCATCAATCCGCTCAGCGATTCGCGGACGATCTTCCAGCCCGACCACAGGATGTTGACCGCCACCAGCGAGGCCAGCACCGGGTCGAGTATCCACCACCCGGTCACCACCGCCAGCACCACGCCGACCGCCACGCCGACCGACGTCAGCACATCCGTCACCAGATGTTTGCCATCCGCGACCAAAGCGGGGGATTTGTGTCTGCGCCCGTTCGAGATCAGCACCCAGGCCCAAAGCCCGTTGATCACGGTGGCGCCCAGATTGACCAAAAGCCCCTCGATCGGGGCGTCCAGTGCGGCAGGGGCCATGAATCCGTCATAGGCCTCGCGCAGGATCAGCAGGGCCGCGACGATGATCATCACGCCTTCCAGCACGGCGCTGAAGAACTCGGCCTTGTGGTGGCCCCAGGGGTGGCCGTCATCCGCAGGCTTGGCGGCGACGCGAATGGCGATCAGGGCTGCAAATGCCGTGGCGACGTTGACCGTGCTTTCCAGCGCATCGGACAAAAGAGCGACCGAACCGGTCATCCAGTAGGCCAGCGTTTTCAGACCCAGAACGGCGAAGCCTATGAAAATGCTGCCAATCGCGAGCTTGATCGTGGTCATGGTGGCCGTCCTTATCGCCGCCTCGCCTTTCAGATAGTCAAGCTGGCGGCGAAGCTCAAGCCGTTGAATATGCGAATGAAAATCATCCGCAACCTGCGGGCATCTTCCAGCCGCTACCGCGCCACGGCGCGCCCGTTTACCCAGACCTGTGCAATGGCACGATCATCGCCCATCATGATGGTGGCGAAAACCGCCTCCCAGATGTCCGACACATTCGCTGCCCGCTGCGCGATCGCAGGGGTCGAGGCCAGATCGAGCACGCAGATGTCCGCCTCATAGCCTGCCGCCAGCGTGCCGATGCGGTCATGCAGATGCAGACTGCGCGCCGATCCGGCAGTCGCCAGCCACAACAGCTCGCGCGCATGCAACGGCGTGCCGCGCAGCTGGCCGATCTCATAGGCGGCCGCCATCGTGCGCAGCATCGAAAACGACGACCCGCCGCCGGTGTCCGTGGCCAGCCCCACAGGGATGCCGCGTGCGGTCAATCCTGCCAGATCCATCAGCCCCGACCCGATGAACGTGTTCGACGTCGGGCAATGCACCACGGCAGCCCCGACCTCGGCCAGCCGGTCCACCTCGCGCGGCTCCATGTGGATCGCGTGGCCATAGACACCGCGCGCGCCCAGCAGCCCGTGCGCCTCGTAGGTGTCCAGATAATCGCGCGCCTGCGGATAGAGATCCCGCACCCAGGCGATCTCGTCCACCTGTTCCGACAGGTGCGTCTGCATCAGGCAATCGGGATGTTCCGCCCAAAGTGCGCCCAGCGCCGCAAGCTGCTCAGGGCTGGAGGTGGGCGAGAATCGCGGCGTGATCGCATAGTGCGCACGGCCCCTGCCATGCCAGCGGGTCAGCAGCGCCTTGCTGTCGTCATAGGCACTTTGCGCGGTGTCGCGCAGGGTATCGGGTGCATTGCGGTCCATACAGGTCTTGCCCGCAACCACGCGCATGTCGCGGGTGGCGGCGGCCTCGAAAAACGCATCGACCGAAGCGGGGTGGATGGTGGCAAAGGAACACATCGTCGTGGTGCCATGCGCCAGCGCCAGATCCAGATAGGTCCCGGACACTTGCGCCGCATAGTCCGCATCGCCAAAGCGCGATTCCTCGGGGAACGTGTAGGTGTTCAGCCAGTCGATCAGCCGCTTGCCCCAGCTCGCGATGATCGCGGTCTGCGGGTAGTGCACATGCGCGTCGACAAATCCGGGCAGGATCAGACGGCTGCCGTGGTCATGCACTTCGGCCTGCGGTGCTTGCGTGCGCAACTGCGCGGCAGGGCCGGTCGCGACAATGCGCGTGCCTTCGATCAGCACGCCGTGACCGGCATGGATCTGCACCGCGTCAGGGTCGGCAAACGGATCGCCGGTGGTCTCCAGCACATGGCCGGTCAAGAGGGTCTGTTGTGTCATGAGGCGCACGATAAGCGGGCAGTCCCAAAAGGTAAATTGACCTTTGCAAGCCTCGCACCATTGTCTGTTGAAACACCCGCGTTTATGGTCGCGGACTTAACGCGGGGACCGGTGCCATGTCAGACGATAACGAAACGATCGAAAAAGAGCACAAGGTCGAAGAACAGGTCAACGAAGACCGCGCCAGCGAAGACCGGCCCGACGAGGCCTACGAGGCCTACGAGCTGGACCGCAAGGCGGTCAGCGCGATCCTCTACGCGGTCGAGATCGAGGATCAGGCCAAACTGATCGAGCTGATGGACCCGCTGCACCCTGCGGACATCGCCGACCTTCTGGAGCAGGTAAACGCCTTTGATCGCGCGCGGCTGATCCGGCTTTATGACCGCGAATTCGACGGCGATATCCTGTCCGAGCTTGACGAAAGCATCCGCGACGAGGTGATCGCGCTGCTGACGCCGCATGTGCTGACGCAGGCGGTGCGCGATCTGGACAGCGACGACGTGGTCGATCTGGTCGAGGACATGGACGACACCCAGCAGGGCGCGATCCTTGACGCCTTGGAAGACGCCGACCGGATGGCCGTGCGACAGGCGCTGTCCTACCCGGAGTTTTCCGCAGGCCGCCTGATGCAGCGCGAAGTCGTGATGTCGCCCGAACACTGGACGGTGGGCGACGCCATCGACCATCTGCGCGCCACCGCCGAAGCGGATCTGCCCGACCAGTTCTATCACATCGTCGTGGTCGATCCGCGCCTGCATCCGGTGGGCAACGTGACGCTGGGCAAGCTGATGCGCTCGCGCCGCGACGTGCCGCTGCTGGATATCGTCGAGGACACGTTTCAGGTGATCCCGGCGATGCAGGCCGAAAGCGACGTGGCCTATGCGTTCAACCAATACCACCTGATTTCCGCCCCCGTGGTCGACGACGAAGGCCGCCTGATCGGCCTGATCACCATCGACGACGCGATGGCGGTGCTGGACGAGGAACACGAGGAAGACATCATGCGCCTCGCCGGTGTCGGCGAAGGCTCGCTGTCCGACCGCGTGCTGGAAACCACCAAGCAGCGTATGCCGTGGCTTGCGGTCAATCTGGTGACGGCGATTGTCGCCTCGATGGTGATTGCCCAGTTCGAAGTGGCAATCGCGCAGATCGTGGCGCTGGCGGTCCTGATGCCCATCGTGGCGTCGATGGGCGGCAATGCGGGCACCCAGTCGCTGACCGTGGCGGTGCGCGCGATTGCGACCAAGGATCTGACCAGCAGCAACGTCTGGCGCGTGATCCGGCGCGAGGTGCTGGTGGGGCTGATCAACGGTCTGGTCTTTGCGGTGGTCATGGGCATCGTCGGGCTGATCTGGTTCGGCTCGCCCGCGCTGGGCTATGTGATCGCGGCGGCGATGGTGGTGAACATGGTGGTGGCAGGCTTTGCAGGCACCGTGATCCCCGTGGTGCTCGACCGCGTGGGGGTCGACCCCGCGCTGGCGTCGGGCGCGTTCGTGACGACGGTGACCGATGTGGTCGGCTTCTTCGCCTTCCTCGGACTGGCGGCGGCGGTCCTGCTGTGACGCTTGCGGCGGAAAAAGCCGCAGCGCGCACCGCAGCCTTCGCGCGCCGCGACGCGGCCTTTTCCGCTGCGCCTCCCGGCGCGAGCGGGGTGCTGTCGGAGGTGCTGGCAGGCCACCGCGGCGTGCCGCTGGCAGGCTACATGCCGATCCGCACCGAGATCGACCCGCGCCCTGCCATGGCCGAGGCATCGGCCTACGGCCCCGTCGGCGTGCCGGTGATCCAGGGCGCAGGGCAGCCCCTGCTGTTTTCGCTGTGGGAGCCGGACATGCCCCTGCGCGACGGCCCCTTCGGGGCGCGGCTGCCGATGGTCGACGCCTGGATGGTGCCGCAGATCCTGATCGTGCCGCTGGTCGCCTTCGACCGACGCGGCGGGCGGCTGGGTTATGGCGGCGGGTTCTACGACCGCACGCTGGAAGGCCTGCGCGCGCGCGGCCCGGTGCTGGCGGTGGGCTTTGCCTTTGCCGCGCAACAGGCAGAGGCGCTGCCGCTGGAGCCCGTGGATCAGCCGCTGGACATGATCGTGACCGAGGCGGGTGTGATGACGTTTTGAACGAGTATCGGGGCTTTGCAAGTTTCCTGATAGGGGGCTTCGCCCCCGCGCCTTTGGCGCTCCCCCAGGATATTTCTGGCCAAAAGAAAGCGCTGGGGGGTGTTCGGGGCAGGCTGGTGCGCATATGAGGGCGGCATGAAGATATTGTTTTTAGGCGATGTGATGGGCCGCGCGGGCCGGCAGGCGGTGACTGACGGTCTGCCAAAGCTGCGCGAGGCGTGGAAACTGGATTTTGTCGTGGTCAACGGCGAGAACGCGACGTCCGGAATGGGACTGTCGGCGGCACATGCGCGCGGCATTCTTGATGCAGGCGCGGACTGTGTGACGCTGGGCGACCATGCCTTCGACCAGAAGGACATGTTGCAGTTCTGCGAGGCCGAGCCGCGCATCATCCGTCCGCTGAACTTTTCCAAGTCTGCTCCCGGCAAGGGCGCACGGCTGTTCGAGGCCCGCGGCGGGCGCAAGGTTCTGGTCTGTCAGGCGCTGGGGCAGGTGTTCATGAAGCGCCCCTTCGACGATCCGTTCTCGGCGACCGAAGCGGTGTTCCGCAGCCATCCCATGGGCGGGCAGGCATCGGCGGTGATCGTGGATTTCCATTGCGAGGCCACCAGCGAGAAGATGGCGATGGGCCACTGGTGCGACGGGCGCGCGTCTTTGGTGGTGGGCACGCACACCCATGTGCCCACGGCGGATGCGATGATCCTGAAGAAAGGCACCGCCTATCTGTCGGATGCGGGCATGTGCGGCGACTATGACAGCGTGATCGGCATGCAGCGCGACGAGCCCCTGCGCCGGTTCATCACCGGTATGCCCAAGGAACGGTTCACCCCGGCGCTGGGCGAGGCGACCCTCTCGGGCGTCTATATCGAGACCGACGACAAGACCGGCAAGGCCACGCGCATCGAGATGGTACGTCAGGGCGGGCTGCTGCCTGAGGCGGGGCCTTCGCCCGTGGCCTGAGTTTTGTGCTTTGGCGGCATGATTTGACCCGTTTGTCGGTTTGACCGACTTGGCGCGGTGCACATCTGCTTGCAGCCCCCCCTGTGATCGGCAAAAGTGTCCAACGGGCATTTTCACAAGGTAGAGCCGCCACATATGGGCATTTTCCAGCTTTCGCAGACCGGCAGTGCCATTTTGACCCTGGGCATTGTCGGGGTCATGTTCCTGCTGTTCCTGCGCGAGACATTTCCCACCGAAGTCGTGGCCATTGCCGGGGCGGCGGTGATGCTGGCCACCGGCGTGCTGCCCTATGATGCGGCGCGTCTGGTGCTGGCGAACCCCGCGCCGTGGACGATTGCCGCGATGTTCATCATCATGGGCGCGCTGGTGCGCACCGGCGCGCTGGATGCGTTCACCGCCCTTGCCAGCCGCCATGCGCGGACCAATCCGGCGCTGGCCATCGGGCTGCTGATGGCCTTTGTCGTGGGGGCCAGCGCCATTGTCAGCAACACGCCCGTCGTGGTGGTGATGATCCCGGTGTTCATCCAGATTTCCAAAACCATGGGCCTGGCGCCTTCCAAGCTGCTGATCCCGCTCAGCTATGCCGCGATCCTTGGCGGGACGCTGACGCTGATCGGCACATCGACCAACCTGCTGGTGGACGGGGCGGCGCGGGCCAACGGACTCGCGCCGTTCTCGATCTTCGAAGTCACGCCGCTGGGGGCCATTCTGGTGGTCTGGGGCATGATCTATCTGCGGTTCATAGCCCCATGGCTGCTGCCCGACCGCGACAGCATGGCCAACCTGCTCAGCGACAAGCGCAAGATGAAGTTCTTTACCGAAGCCGTGATCCCCCCCGACAGCAACCTGATCGGGCGCGAGGTGTCCGGCGTGCAGCTGTTCAAGCGCGAAGGCGTGCGGCTGATCGACGTGGTGCGCGGCGATCTGTCGTTGCGGCGCAATCTGGCGGGTGTCAGCCTGCAGGTGGGCGACCGTGTGGTGCTGCGCACGCAGATGACCGAACTGCTGAGCCTGCAAAGCAACAAGGAACTCAAGCGCGTCGATCAGGTCTCGGCGGTGGAAACCCAGACCGTCGAGGTGCTGATCACGCCGGGCTGCAAGATGATCGGACGCTCGCTGGGGTCGATGCGGCTGCGGCGGCGCTACGGCGTCTATACGCTGGCGGTGCACCGCCGCAACCAGAACATCGGGCAGCAACTGGACGATCTGGTGGTGCGCGTGGGCGACACGCTGCTGCTGGAAGGCGCGCAGGAAGACATCGCGCGGCTGGCCTCGGACATGGACATGGTCGATGTCTCGCACCCCTCCAGCCGCGCGTTCCGGCGCGGCCATGCGCCGATTGCAATCGGAGCACTGTTCAGTATCGTCGGGCTGGCAGCCTTTGGCGTGGCCCCGATCCTGCTGCTGAGCGTGCTGGCCGTGGCGGTGGTGCTGATCACCCGCTGCATCGACGCGGACGAGGCGTTCGAATATATCGACGGCAGCCTGCTGGCGCTGATCTTCTCGATGCTGGCAATCGGGGCCGCACTTGAAGCATCAGGCGCGGTGGCGCTGATTGCCAACGGCATCGCGCCGGTGATCGCCGATTTCCCGCCCTTCTTCATCATCTGGGCGATCTATCTGCTGACCAGCGTGCTGACCGAACTGGTCAGCAACAACGCGGTGGCGGTGGTGATGACACCCATCGTCATCGGCCTTGGCACGGCGCTGGGCATCGACCCGCGCGCACTGGTGGTGGCGGTGATGGTGGCGGCAAGCGCGTCCTTTGCCACGCCCATCGGCTACCAGACCAACATGCTGGTCTATGGTCCGGGCGGCTACAAGTTCACTGACTTCATGCGGGTGGGCATCCCGCTGAACCTGACCGTCGGTTTGCTGGCCTCGGCGATCATTCCGTTCCTGTGGCCGCTATGAGGGCCCGGGGCACAGCGGGTGGTTCAAGGCATGACTGAACACAAGGGGCCGCCTCATTTCGAGTTGGCGGGCGACGGGTACAGAATGCGGAATACGACTTATGGCGTCGCGTTGACATTGATGATCGGCTGGCTGCTGTGGATCGGCAAGCCGGTGCTTCTGCCGGTGCTTGCCGCGCTGATCTCGGTCTATATCCTGCTGGCCGCCGCCTCCGCCATGCAAAACCTGCCGGTTCTGGGCAGGCTTCCCGACTGGGCAAGGCGGACGTTCATCCTGCTGGTGTTCACGTTGGTCGTGATCTTGCTGTTCATTCTGGTCATCAACAACCTGGCACAGGTCGCCACGGCCCTGCCACGCTACGAGGCCAATCTTCAGAACCTGATCAGCCGCAATGCCAGCCTGCTGGGCATCGAGGACGAACCCACCTGGGAAAACGTGCGCAGTCTCACGCTGGACCAGCTGGATTTTCGCAACTGGGTCGCACCGGCCCTGCTGTCCCTGCGCGGCTTTGGCGTGACGCTGTTTCTGGTCGTGCTCTACGCCAGCTTCTTCATCGCCGAGCGTGGCGCGATGGCGCGCAAGGTGGTCATGGTCATGGGCGGCGAAGAGGCGGGCAGCCGCGCGATCCTGCTGCTGTCGCGGGTCAACGACCGGATCGGGCAGTACCTGTTCGTGAAAACCGCGCTCAACGTGATCCTCGGCGCGCTGTCTTTCGGGATCATGCTGCTGCTGGGGATCGAATTTGCCCTGTTCTGGGCGGTCCTGATCGCCTTTCTGAACTATATTCCCTACATCGGCTCGCTGATCGGCGTGATCTTTCCGGTGCTGCTCAGCCTGGCGCAGTTCGGCACGCTGAGCATGGCGGGGGCGGTGCTGATATCGCTGACGACGGCACAGGTCTTTGTCGGTGCCTACCTCGAGCCGCGCCTGATGGGCCGCGCCTTCAACCTCAGCCCCTTCGTGGTGCTGCTGGCGCTGGCGTTCTGGAGCACGCTCTGGGG
>JAGXHE010000114.1 GCA_024636445.1 Sulfitobacter sp. | reverse complement strand
ATACGCGGCGTGGAAGACGGCAAGCTTTACGCCACAGGGTCAACGACTTGCATCGTGATGAACGCGGGGTAACGCGGACCTTTTCAGTTCACAGTCTCGCGTTGAAACCAACCGGACCACCACGATTGGCTTGGCGCGCGGGCGGCTTCGGCAACGCTTGGATGGATACGCTCTGACGGGTCCATGCCCACCTTGCGGGCGCGGCGCGTGATGAAGATACCACCAAAGCCGCGCCATGTGCCCGTCGAAGGGGCCAGCGCATCCTGAGGATACCGTGCCGCCCACCCTTCGGGCAGCGGCAGGCCACAGCCTTCGGCCTTTTGCAGCATCCACACCAGCGGGATATTGGCCAATGGCCGCGCGGCGTTGAAACCACCCAACTGCCCGCCCACGTCCCCGTGCGAGCCGCGAAACCACATCTGTTGCAGATGCCCCGGCCAGTCGGTGCGCGTTTCCCACATCACCGGCGCATAGGCCATCCGCGTCTCGTTGCGGGCCACCGCGTGGTACCCGTGCCGCACATGCGGGCCCAGCTTGTGGTTGTGGAACGAATGGCGGGGCGCGCTGAACCGCCAAAGCACCGGGGCGTTCAGCCCCAGCGATTTCACCGTGTCCCAGACGCCGATCATCTCGATCGGGACCTCGTCGTGGCAATGGATGCGGGCAAAGGTACGGGCCGCATCGCTGGTGCCGCCGGCCTCATAGTGGCGGTAGACCGCGCGGATGTTACGCTCGGTCGCGTGCTCGGCCTTGAGCAGGCCGATAAAGCCCACGATCCCCGCCAAGGACCGCACCGCATATGCACCGCGCGAATAGCCCATCAGGAAAATTGTGTCGCCGGGACGGTAGCGCGACGCCAGATAGCCATAAGCACGGCGAATTTGACGGTTGATCCCGCGGCCCATCATCACGTCGGCAGCGCTGCGCCAGTTCTGCCATTGCAAACCTGATTCGTAATAGACCGACACCCGCGCCCCGCTTTCGCGCAGCAACTTGTAGGTCAGGCCCGCATTGGTCTCGAAATCCGGCAAGAGCGTGGACATCGTGCCATCCAGAATGATGACATGAATCGTGGCCCCCCGTGTGGGCGGCGGCGTGGATGGCGCACCCGTACCGAAACGGTCGCGCAGCCATCCGACAAACGCACTATTCAGCTGCGACAGGCGCATCCCGGAGCATTTCCCATACTTTCATCGGTGTGAACGGCATATCAGCCTGTCGCACACCGCGTTCCCACAGTGCGTCCTGCACCGCATTCGACACTGCCGCCAGCGCCCCGACGGTTCCCGCCTCGCCGCAGCCTTTCATGCCCATGATGTTGGCCGTGGACGGCACCGGCTCAGAGGTGAAGCTGATCCAGGGCACGTCGTATGCGCGCGGCATCGCGTAATCCATGAACGACGCCGACAAAAGCTGACCGTCGTCGTCATAGACCACATGTTCGGTGATCGCCTGACCGATGCCCTGTGCCACGCCGCCATGCACCTGCCCCTCGGCCAGCATTGGGTTGATCAAATTGCCGAAGTCGTCGACCACGGTATAGCTGTCGACCGTGGTGATGCCGGTGTCGGGGTCGATCACGACCTCGGCCACATGCGCTCCGTTCGGGAAACTGCGCGCAGGCAGCGATGCACGCGCCTCGTGGATCAGCAGATCGTCACGCTCGACCTCGCGGGCCAGTGCCGCCACCTCGAGCATCGTGGGCGTCAGGTTGCTGCCTTCGGCGCGGAAACGCTCGTCGTCAAAGGCGATCTCGGCCGCATCGACGCCCATCTCACCTGCGAGAAACTCCTTGAAGTTGGTCAGAATCACATCGACCGTCGCCAGCGTCGCGTTGTTCTGCGTGGTCACGGACCGCGACCCGCCGGTGCCGCCGCCCTGTTTGATCAGATCGCTGTCGCCTTGGATCACGCTGATCAGCTCATGCGGAATGCCGGTCTGATCGCTCAGAAATTTGGCATAGACCGTTTCGTGGCCCTGTCCGTTGCTCTGCGTTCCGACATAGATCGACACTGTTCCGTCCTCGTTGAAGGTGACCTTTGCACCTTCCGCAGGATCGCCCAAAATACTTTCGATATAGTAACAGGTGCCCCGCCCCCGCAGCAGACCGCGTTCGGCGTCGGCTGCCTTTCGCGCAGCAAAGCCTGCATCGTCGGCCTGCGTTACCGCGCGGTCGAGCACCTTGTTGAAATCACCCACGTCGTAGGTCTCGCCCGTGGCCGATTTATACGGAAACTGGCTGGGCTTGATAAAGTTGCGGCGGCGCAATTCCCACGGATCGACACCCAGCTCGCGCGCGGCGCGGTCCATGACCCGTTCCAGCACATAGATCGCCTCGGGACGCCCAGCGCCGCGATAGGCATCAACCTGCGTGGTGTTGGTATAGTAGCCTTCGACCTGCAACCACGTAGTTTGCACGTCGTAGACACCCATCAGAACCCGCGAAAACAGTTGCGTCTGAATCGGCTGGCCAAACTGGCTGTTGTAGGCGCCAAGGTTGCAGCGGGTGCGCACACGGTAGGCGGTGATCTTGTGATCGGCGTCAAAGGCCAGCTCGGCCACCGACACCAGATCGCGCCCGGCATTGTCGCTCATCATCGCTTCGCCCCGCTCTGACATCCAGCGCACGGGGCGGTTCAGGGTCCGCGTGGCAAGGGCCAGCACGAAGGGTTCGGGGTAGCCCATCGCCTTCATGCCAAAGCCGCCGCCCACGTCGGGGTTGGTCACGCGTATCTGCTCGGGGTCGATATCGAAGGCTTCGGCCAGCTGTTCCTTGTGCGCCCAGACGCCCTGCCCGTTGATCGCCACGTGCATCCGGTCGCCTTCCATCTCGGCATAACAGCCGCGCGGCTCCATCGAGTTCACGATGATCCGGTTGTCGCCGATCTCCAGGCTGACGGTGTGCGTCGCCGCATCGAACGCGGCCTGCGTGCCGTCCTCGTCACCCAGACCCCAGTCAAAGGCGCGGTTGTCGGGCGCCTCGGTGTGCAACGTCTCGCCGCCCGGTGTCAGGTCCATCTTGGCGGGAAGATCGTCGTAATCCAGCACGATCAGCTCTGCGGCGTCGCGGGCCTGTTCGTATTTATCGGCAAAGATCACGGCGACTGGCTCGCCCACATAGCGCAGCTTGCCGGTGGCCAGAATCGGGCGCTTGGGAGCAGCACCCTTGGTTTCGTCGCGGTTTTTAACGGTGGCCCCGCGCATGCCGGTGTTCATTCCAGCCGCTTCCAGATCGTCGTAGGTCAGCACAAGCTGCACGCCGGGGGCCTCTTTGGCCTCGCTCACGTCCAGCTCGGTGATGGTGCCATGGGCAATCGGCGAGCGCAGGAAATAGGCATGCAAGGCACCCTCGGGCGCGATGTCGTCCACATATCGGCCTGCGCCTGTGAGAAACCGCACATCCTCGACCCGCATGGTCGACTGACTTTTCCCGAACTTGTCCATGATATCCCCAATTTGCATCACTTGCGTTGCAGCAAAGATTAGCCGCGCAGACCGCATTGTCCATAGACGGTCTGGTGAACGCAGCGTTGCCGCAAGGCCGCGCGCCGCAAGCTGCTGCCAATCCCGGCGCGCGGCTATGAACGCTTTTCCTTTCTTTGCGGCTTTGCTAAGCCCTGCAGGCCACCCACCCATGCCGGAGACTGCCGATGCCCTTGGAAAAATCATTCAACGCCGCCGAGGCCGAAGCGCGGCTGTATTCGATTTGGGAAGAGGCCGGATGTTTCGTCGCCGGTGCCAATGCCAAACCGGGTGCGTCGTCCTATGCGATCATGATCCCGCCGCCCAACGTGACAGGCGTGCTGCACATGGGCCATGCGTTCAACAACACGCTTCAGGATATTCTGGTGCGCTGGCACCGGATGCGCGGGTTTGACACGCTCTGGCAGCCCGGCACCGACCACGCAGGCATTGCGACGCAGATGGTGGTCGAACGCCGTCTGGCCGAAGCCGGGGAGCCGGGGCGCGTCGAAATGGGCCGCGAGGCGTTTCTGGACAAGGTCTGGGAATGGAAATCCGAGTCCGGCAACAAGATCGCAGGCCAGCTGCGCCGTCTTGGCGCGTCTTGCGACTGGTCGCGCGAGGCGTTCACCATGTCGGGTGCCCCCAACGCACCTGCGGGCGAAGAGGGCAATTTCCACGACGCGGTGATCAAGGTCTTTGTCGACATGTTCAACAAGGGGCTGATCTATCGCGGCAAGCGGCTGGTCAACTGGGACCCCCATTTCGAGACCGCGATTTCCGATCTGGAAGTCGAGAATATCGAGACGCCGGGCCAGATGTGGCACTTCAAATACCCGCTGGCGGGCGGTGCCACCTATACCTACATCGAGAAAGACGAAGACGGGAATATCGTGCTGGAGGAACAGCGCGATTACATCTCGATCGCCACCACGCGCCCCGAAACCATGCTGGGCGACGGTGCCGTCGCCGTTCATCCATCAGATGAGCGTTACGCGCCAATCGTCGGACAACTCTGCGAAATTCCGGCGGGGCCAAAAGAGCACCGCCGCCTGATCCCGATCATCACCGACGAATACCCCGACAAGGATTTCGGCTCGGGCGCGGTCAAGATCACCGGCGCGCATGACTTCAACGACTACCTCGTCGCCAAGCGCGGCGGTATCCCGATGTACAACCTGATGGACACGCGTGGCGCGATGCGCGCCGACGGCCGCGCTTACGCCGAAGAGGCCGCGATTGCGCAGGACATCGCCAACGGCGCGCGGGACTTTGACGAAGTGATGATCGCCGCGATGAACCTGGTGCCCGAAGAGTACCGCGGCCTCGACCGCTTCGACGCCCGTGCGCGCGTGGTCGACGACATCACCCGCGAAGGGCTGGCGGTGATGCACATGGTTCCCGTCACCGACGCCGAAGGCAACGAGCGCGTCGAGGCGGTGCCTTATGTCGAGCAAAAGCCGATCATGCAGCCCTACGGCGACCGCTCCAAAGTGGTGATCGAGCCGCTGCTGACCGATCAGTGGTTCGTGGACACCGACAAGATCGTCGGCCCCGCGCT
>JAGXHE010000113.1 GCA_024636445.1 Sulfitobacter sp. | reverse complement strand
GCAGGGATCGTCCACGAGTGGATCACGTCTGCACCGGTCACCTGCATCACGATGTTCTTGCCCACGGGCACGACGACAGCATTGTCAGTGGCCAGCAGGAATTCATCCTTTGAGTAACCTGCGTCGATCAGCTGCTGCTCGACCTCGGGGGTCATCATGTTCTGCCCGCCGGTCGCCGGAGCACCGATCATGTAACTGGAGAATTCAAAGCCTTCGTCCACATAGGAATAGTCCCAGTACCACTGGTACCCGGTCACCTTGATGGTGACGTCGGCGTCGGGAATGATCTGCTGCTTGAACAGGATCGGCAGCGAGAACGCACCGATCAGCACCAGAACCACGATGGGGATCACGGTCCACGCGATCTCGATCGGCGAGTTGTGGGTGAAGCTCGCTGGCTCGGGGTGGCGGCGCGCGTTGTAGCGCCAGCCGACCCAGGCCAGAAGGGCCACCACGAACAACGAGATGAGCGTGATGATGATCAGCAGCATGCCGTCAAGCCACTGCAAATCATGTGCCAGTTCAGTGGCGGCCGGTTGAAAGCCCATGGCACCGGGCGTCGGCGCACCAACGATTTCAAGGTTGTCTTGCGCCAGGGCTGGCAATGCGGCTGTGGCGGCAAAAAGGCCGGAAACAAGGCCCTTGATCGAGAAAAGCTTGGTCATGTATCGTCCTGATCTTGTGATCGCTGTTGGGCGCGGGGAACGGACAAAGCAACTTACGCTTACGCCTCCCGTTGTATTACCCGCGCTTACAATCATATTCTAACCACAAGATAAAGCCATTCTTACCGCGTCAAAGAGACACGCTAGGCCCAATAAAGCAGGATCAGCCCCCCATGACCGATGCCCCATTCGCCCCTTTCGACACCCTGCTGGACCGTGATGCGGCACTCAAAGTGCTGCGCGCAGCCACCGACGGCGCCGACGACGGCGAGCTTTTTCTCGAGCGCCGCCGGTCCGAAGCGCTGGTCTTCGACGATGGCCGACTGAAGACCGCCAGCTACGATGCCTCCGAAGGGTTCGGCCTGCGCGCGGTGCGCGGTGATGTCGCCGGATATGCCCACTCCACCGAGCTTTCGGAGGCCGCGCTGAAACGCGCCGCCAACACCGCACGGCTGGCTGTGGGCGATGGCGGCGGCACATGGGCCGATGCACCGCAGGCCACCAATACGCGACTATATACTGATGAGGACCCGATTGCGGGCGCGGCATTTCCGGTGAAACTGGACACATTGCGCGAGATCGACGCCTTTGCGCGCGGCTTGGACAAACGTGTCGTGCAGGTGTCGGCGACAATCGCGGCCTCGCTGCAAGAGGTAGAGATATTGCGCCCCGAAGGCGGATCGGTGCGCGACATACGCCCGATGACGCGGGTGAACGTATCCGTGATCGTCGAACAGAACGGTCGGCGCGAATCGGGCACGGCAGGCGGCGGCGGGCGCGTGGGCCTCGACGGGCTGCTGGACCCCGCCGACTGGCAGTCGAAAGCCCGCGAGGCGTTGCGGATCGCGGTCGTCAATCTGGATGCGGTCGCGGCCCCTGCGGGCGTGATGGACGTGGTGCTTGGCCCCGGCTGGCCCGGTATCTTGCTGCACGAGGCCATCGGCCACGGGCTTGAGGGCGATTTCAACCGCAAGGGATCATCCGCCTTTGCCGGGCTGATGGGCCAGCGGATCGCGGCCCCCGGCGTGACCGTGCTGGATGACGGCACGATCCCCGACCGGCGCGGGTCGATTTCCGTTGATGACGAAGGCACCCCCAGCGCGCGCAATGTGCTGATCGAAGACGGCGTGCTGGTCGGCTTCATGCAGGACCGGCAGAATGCGCGGCTGATGGGCGTGGCACCCACGGGCAACGGGCGGCGCGAAAGCTATGCCCACACGCCGATGCCGCGGATGACCAACACCTACATGCTGGGCGGGAACCTGACACCGGGCGACATCGTGGCCGATCTGAAGGACGGTATTTATGCCGTGGGCTTCGGCGGCGGTCAGGTCGACATCACCAACGGCAAGTTCGTGTTTTCGTGCACCGAGGCCTACCGCGTGCAGAACGGCGTGGTAGGGGCGCCCGTCAAAGGAGCCACTTTGATAGGCGACGGTGCCACGGCGCTGCAACAGATCAGAGCGATCGGAAACGACCCGGCGCTGGACCCCGGCATGGGCAATTGCGGCAAGGCGGGTCAATGGGTGCCCGTTGGCGTAGGCCAGCCGACGCTGATGATCGGCGGGCTGACTGTCGGTGGCAGCGGCAAATAAGAGCGTGGGCGGCATCAGCGAACACCGTCGCGATGCCGCCAATTCGTTCGATTGTTTTTGTCGAAACGAGGCTGATTCTTTCACCGCTTGTTAACCTAGAACCCGCATAAAGCTTACAGCAACAGGCGGAGACACGGATGACTGAGCGAGGATCATATCCTTCTTCCACTCACCCCCCACTCCCACCCACCCCGGAAGACGATTGGTTTCTTCGTCTCCGCCTGTTGCGATCACGCCGGGTCGGCATAGCCACGTTTCAAAGGCTGCTGATCGAACACGGCACGGCGCAAAATGCGCTGGATGCGTTGCCGGAACTGGCGCGCTCTGCTGGTGTGGAAAACTACGCCCCTTGCCCCGTTGCCGTCATTGAGGCCGAGCTGAAAGCCGGCCGGGCGGCCGGGGCAACTCTTATCTCGCAAACGTCACCGCACTATCCTGCGCCCTTGCGCGATCTGTCGGACGCACCGCCGTTCCTGTGGGCGATCGGCGATCTGTCGGTGCTCGCACGTCCGATGATCTCGATCGTAGGCGCGCGCAATGCGTCGAGCCTGGGCACACGTCTGGCCAAATCCTTGGCACGCGATCTGGGGTCGCAGGGCTATGTCATCGTCTCGGGCCTTGCGCGGGGCATCGACGCCGCGGCGCATCTGGCGGCATTGGAGACCGGCACAGTTGCCGTTCAGGCGGGCGGCGTCGATATAATGTATCCGGCGGAAAACACCGAACTGGCCCTGTCGATCCCCGAAAACGGGCTGCGGCTGTCGGAACAGCCGATGGGCCTGCAACCGATGGCGCGGCATTTCCCCCCGCGCAACCGGATCGTTTCGGGGCTCAGCGGTGCGACGATCATCGTCGAGGCCGCGACCAAATCCGGCAGCCTGATCACCGCGCGCGATGCGCTGGATCAGGGCCGCGAGGTGCTGGCGGTGCCCGGCAGCCCGCTGGATGCGCGGGCGTCAGGGTGCAACATGCTGATCCGCGACGGTGCCACGCTGATCCGCAATGCCGCAGATGTGATCGAAGCACTGGCACCGATGGCACCGCGCGCACCCAACCTGCCGATGGACCTGCCCCTGATGCCACCGCGCGAGCCCACCCGCGACCGCCGCTCGCTGCGCGAAACCGCGGCTTTGCACAGCCAGATCCTGAACCGTCTCGGCCCTGCCCCCATTGCCGAAGACCAACTGATCCGCGACCTTGCCGCCGCACCGTCCGACGTGGCCCCCGTTTTGCTCGAACTGGAGCTGGACGGACGGATCGAACGGGGGGCCGGTGGCCTGCTGACACGACCCAATTAGGACCACCTGCAACGCCCCCACCCGACCCTGTGTTGACATTCAATGCTTGCACCCCACATCTTGCGCCGCCATAGACGCAGAAGTTTTCAGTCCCCGAGGTGCATCGTACATGCCAGTCGTCGTCGTCGAATCTCCGGCCAAGGCCAAGACAATCAACAAGTATCTGGGTGACAACTACACCGTTCTGGCCTCCTACGGCCACGTGAGGGATTTGCCCCCCAAGGACGGATCGGTCGACACCGAGCACGATTTCGAGATGCTTTGGGAGATTGGCGCCGACAGCAAGAAGCATGTCAAAGCCATCGCCGACGCCCTGAAAGACGACAACGAACTGATCCTCGCGACTGACCCCGACCGCGAAGGCGAGGCGATCAGCTGGCACCTGCAAGAGGCGCTGACCAAACGCAAGTCGATCACCAAGAGCACGCCGGTTTCGCGTGTGGTGTTCAACGCCATCACCAAAACCGCCGTGACCGAGGCGATGAAAAACCCCCGTCAGGTCGACATGCCGCTGGTCGAGGCCTATCTGGCACGCCGCGCGCTGGACTATCTGGTGGGCTTCAACCTTTCGCCAGTGCTGTGGCGCAAACTGCCCGGTGCGAAATCGGCGGGGCGCGTGCAATCGGTCTGTCTGCGGCTGATCACCGAACGCGAGATGGAAATCGAAGCTTTCCGTGCCCGTGAATACTGGTCGGTCAAGGCGTTGCTCGCCACGCCGCGCGGACAGGAATTCGAGGCGCGTCTGACCACGCTGGCCGGCAAGAAGCTGGAACGCTACGATATCGAAAACGGCACGCAGGCCGAAATCGCCGTGCAAGCGATCACCAGCCGCGATCTCAAGGTGCAATCGGTCGAGGCCAAGCCCGCCAACCGCAACCCGTCGGCGCCGTTCATGACCTCTACCTTGCAGCAAGAAGCCAGCCGCAAGTTCGGCATGGGCGCGCGCCAGACGATGAGCGCGGCGCAGCGTCTGTATGAAGCGGGCTACATTACCTATATGCGGACTGACGGCATCGACATGGCGCCCGAAGCCATGCAGATGGCGCGCGATGCGATCAAGGAACGCTACGGTGCCGATTACGTTCCCGGCACACCGCGCATCTACAAGAACAAGGCGAAAAACGCGCAGGAAGCGCACGAATGTATCCGCCCAACCGAGATGTCGCAGGATGCCGATGCGCTGAAAATCAGCGATGGCGACCAGCGCAAGCTCTATGACCTGATCTGGAAACGCACGCTGGCCTGCCAGATGGAAAGCGCGCGTCTGGAGCGGACCACCGTCGATGTGGGCAGTCAGGACGGTCAGATCATGCTGCGCGCGACCGGTCAGGTCGTGCTGTTCGACGGTTTCCTGAAGATCTACGAAGAGGGCCGCGACGACGACGTCACCGATGACGACGACAAGCGCCTGCCGCAGGTCAGTGAAGGCGACAAGATGGACAAACGCGCCGTCACGCCCGAGCAGCACCACACCCAGCCGCCGCCCCGCTATACCGAGGCGACGCTGGTCAAGCGCATGGAAGAGTTGGGCATCGGCCGTCCGTCGACCTACGCCAGCATCGTCACCACGATTCAGGATCGCGAATACGTCCGCAAGGACAAGAACCGCCTGATCCCCGAGGACAAGGGGCGTCTGGTGATCGCGTTCCTCGAAAACTATTTCCGCAAATACGTGGGCTATGATTTCACCGCCTCGCTCGAAGAAGAGCTGGACGATGTCAGTGCCGGTGACCGCGATTACAAATCGGTTCTGGCGACGTTCTGGCGCGATTTTTCGGCGGCGATTGCCGAAACCTCGGATCTGCGGATCACCGAGGTGCTGGAAAAGATCAACGAGGTGCTGGAACCGCATCTGTTCCCGCCCACCGAAGACGGTACCGATCCGCGCCTTTGCCCCAACTGCGGCAATGGCCGTCTGTCGATGCGCACGGCGCGTTCGGGCGGCGCGTTCATCGGCTGTTCGAACTATCCCGAATGCCGATACACCCGCGCCTTTGGGCCTCCGGGTGCCGAAGATACGGGCGGCATCCCCCCCGAAGGCAAGACCTTGGGCGAGGATGATGGCGACAAGATCTACGCCTTCAAGGGTCGCTTTGGCCCCTATGTGCAGCGCGGCGAGGTCACCGACGACAACAAGAAGCCGCCGCGCCAGTCGATCCCCAAGGACTGGCCGCCCGCCGATGTGGATCTGGCGCAGGCGCTGCAATTGTTGTCACTGCCACGTCTGGTCGGCCCCCACCCCGAGGACGGCGTCAGCGTCTGGGCCAACATCGGGCGCTATGGCCCCTATCTGAAACACGCCGAAAACACCTCCGAGCGCGGTGGCACCAATGCCAACCTCGAAGGCATCGACGAGGTCTGGACCGTGGGCATGAACCGCGCGGTGCAACTGCTGGCCGAAAAGCTCGCTTCGCGCGGGGGGCGCGGTGCTGCCGCCAAACCGATCCGAGAATTGGGCGAACACCCCGATCAGGGCGGCCCAGTCGATATCATGAAGGGCAAGTATGGCCCTTACGTGAAGTGGGAAAAGGTCAACGCCACCATTCCCAAAGAGGTCGAGCCCGAAGACCTGACGATGGATGCAGCCGTCCTGCTGATCGAGGAAAAGCTCGCGAAATCCCCGGCCAAGCGCAAAGCTGCTCCGAAGAAGAAGGCTGCGGCGAAGAAACCTGCCGCCAAAAAGCCTGCCGCGAAAAAGCCCGCAGCCAGGAAAACTCCTGCGAAAAAACCGGCCGCCAAGAAGACCGACGCAGACGAAAGCTGAGTTTCATACCGTCACCGGTACGCAATTTGCGGCTGGTGGCGGTAACATCTCTCATGCCCCTGTCGCGATCCGCCGGGTCATGTTGACACCAAGGCGACGCAAGGTCAGAACTCTCGGGACACTGACACAAGGGGATATTCGTGAAAAAAGTCTATGGCTCCGCCGCCGAAGCGCTGGAAGGCGTTCTTTCGGACGGCATGTTGATCGCGGCGGGTGGCTTTGGCCTCTGCGGTATCCCCGAACTGCTGTTGCAGGCGATCAAGGACGCAGGCACCAAGGATCTGACATTCGCGTCCAACAACGCGGGCGTCGATGATTTTGGCATCGGCATCCTGCTGCAAACCAAGCAGGTCAAGAAAATGATCTCGTCCTATGTCGGCGAGAACAAGGAGTTCATGCGCCAGTATCTGGGCGGCGAGCTTGAGCTGGAATTCAACCCGCAGGGCACATTGGCCGAGCGGATGCGCGCGGGCGGTTCGGGCATCCCCGGTTTCTACACGAAAACCGGTGTCGGCACCCAGATCGCCGAGGGCAAGGAAGTGAAAAACTTCGACGGCGAGGATTACATCCTGGAACGCGCCATCGTCGCCGACCTGTCGATTGTGAAAGCATGGAAAGCCGACGACACCGGCAATCTGGTGTTTCGCAAGACCGCGCGCAACTTCAACCCGCCCGCAGCCATGTGCGGCAAGGTCTGCATCGTCGAGGTCGAAGAGATCGTGCCGCGCGGGTCGCTGGACCCCGACATGATCCACCTGCCCGGCATCTATGTGCACCGCATCATTCAGGGCGACCACGAAAAGCGCATCGAACAACGCACGACACGCCCGCAGGAGGAAAAGTAATGCCCTGGGATCGCAATCAGATGGCCGCACGCGCGGCACAAGAGCTTGAAGACGGCATGTACGTGAACCTTGGCATCGGTATTCCGACGCTGGTGGCCAACTATGTCGGCGACAAGGACATCACCCTGCAATCGGAGAACGGCATGCTGGGCATGGGGCCCTTTCCGTTCGAGGGCGAAGAAGACGCCGACCTGATCAACGCAGGCAAGCAGACCATCACCGAACTGTCACGCACCGCGTATTTCGACAGCGCGATGTCATTCGGCATGATCCGTGGCGGCAAGATCGCAGCGGCGATCCTGGGCGCGATGGAAGTGGCCGAGAACGGCGATCTGGCGAACTGGATGATCCCCGGCAAGCTGGTCAAAGGCATGGGCGGAGCGATGGATCTGGTCGCGGGCGTGGGCCGCGTAATCGTGGTCATGGATCACCAGAACAAGGCGGGCGAATCCAAGGTTCTGAAGGATTGCACCCTGCCCCTGACCGGCAAGGGCGTGGTTGATCGCATCATCACCAACCTTGGCGTGCTGGATGTGGTCGAGGGCGGTCTGAAAATCGTGGAATGTGCCGAGGGCGTCACCGAAGACGAGTTGCGCGCGGCGACCGAGGCCACCATCGTCTGAGACCGCGACACGCACTAGTTATAGAGAGGGGGCCCGTCGTGGCCCCCTTTTTGCATCACCGCCTAG
>JAGXHE010000112.1 GCA_024636445.1 Sulfitobacter sp. | reverse complement strand
TCTCCCGGACCGCGCTCGAACAAGGGCACGCGCAATTCGTGTTCAAGGTTGGAAATCCGTGTCGAGATTGCGGGTTGGGACAGGTTCAAACGCTCTGCGGCTTTGCGAAAGCCGCCCAGACGGGCCACCCACAAGAACGTCTTGATCTGATCAAATGTCATGGCCTATTTATAAATTGGATCACATCTTTGGCAATTCGATAAACTGGCATGGCCACCGGCTGTGGCAAGTGACCCGATGTTTAATGCGCTTGAGGATGGAACTGGACGGTTATCTGACCCGCAAGACCGAGCGAGAGGGCCGAATGTCGCGCAGTTTTTACATAACCGCGGCAAAGGGGCGCAAAGGGCTGGCGGCGGCGCAGGCCGGGTTGCAGGTCCAAAGGGGCGAGGCAGGGACGAATGACAGAACAGACACAGACGGACAGGGTGCCACGGGGGCAAGGCACGGCGGGCGAAGTTTTCTCGGCCTTTTTCAAGCTTGGCCTTACCTCTTTTGGCGGCCCGATCGCGCATCTGGGATACTTCCGCGATGAGTTGGTCACAAGACGCCGTTGGCTGGACGACAGCGCCTATGCCGATCTCGTGGCCTTGTGCCAGTTCCTGCCCGGTCCGGCCTCGTCTCAGGTCGGCTTTGCCCTGGGGATGATGCGCGCAGGCTGGTTGGGCGCTGTGGCCGCCTTTGTCGCGTTCACCTTGCCCTCTGCGCTGTTGCTTTTGGTATTTGCGATCACGGCGGCCAATATCTCCGGTGCAGTTGGAACCGGCGCTTTGAACGGCCTCAAGATCGTTGCCGTCGCAATCGTGGCACAAGCCGTCTGGGGCATGGCCAAAGCGCTTTGCCCGGACAGGGAACGCGCCGCGATCGCAGTCGGCGCCGTGGCAATGCTGGCGTTCCTGCCGGGGGCGTTTGGCATGGTCGGTGCGATTTTGCTGGGTGCGGCTGCGGGGCTGGCATTGGGGCGCGGAACGCAAACCCCGGTTGGCGGGCATGTCACGATGCCGGTGTCGCGCGGGATCGCGGCAGCTGCGTTCGCTGCATTCTTCGGGTTGCTGTTTCTGCTGCCGCTGCTGGCGGGGCACAGTCAGTCGCTGGCGGTGATCGACAGCTTTTACCGCGCCGGTGCGCTGGTGTTTGGTGGCGGTCACGTCGTGCTGCCGCTGCTACAGGCCGAGGTTGTCGCCCCCGGTTGGGTCACGCCGGATCAGTTTCTGGCCGGATATGGGGCCGCGCAGGCCATGCCGGGGCCGCTTTTTACGTTTGCATCCTATCTTGGTGCAGTGCTGGGGCCGGAGCCGAATGGCGTGGTCGGGGCGGTGATCGCACTGATGGCGGTCTTCCTGCCGGGGTTTTTGCTGCTGATCGGGGTGCTGCCATTTTGGGACCGGTTCCGCGCCATGGCCCCGGCACAGTCGCTGATGCAGGGTGCGAATGCGGCTGTTGTCGGCATTCTGGCGGCGGCGCTTTATTCGCCCGTCTTCACCAGCGCCATCAGCGACATGCGCGACTTTGCACTGGCGCTTGGCTGTTTCGTCCTGCTGATCGCATGGAAGGCGCCGCCCTGGCTGGTGGTCATCGTGGCGGCCATCGGTGGGGTGGGGCTGGCCTTGCTGGAATGACGGGGCATTCGTGACAAGGGGGTTTTTGTTCTGCACCGTTCAGTGTTCCGGTCGCGCTGAACAAATCATTTATAACCCAGGTTTGTAGTTACTCTGAAGCCATGACCACGATCAGCGCCAACGCCAAGAGCGGCGCTGCAGCCGGTGGGCGGGCTGATCGGGCACGGGATGGCGCCGGGCGCTGGCATACTGACCATCGCGAACAGCACGTTGGCGCTTAGGCCGTCGTGAGCGTCGCGAGCGTCGCGAAGTGTCGGGTTCTTCTTTGGCAGCAGAAGCACCGTGCACCGATCTGGGCCCCGATCTGGGCATTGCTTGTTACAAATTCATCATAAAACTGATACAATACCTTCGCAGTTGCAAACTACGTCTCGTCTACTACTCCATATCGGTATCAAGGATTATATGATGAAGCTGTTCTCCACATTCACGGCCGTCGCTGCACTGTGTGCCGCGCCTGCCTTCGCGGAATTCAAACTAAGCGATCGGTACACTGATACGGACGGTGATCTGATTGCCGACATCCCCCAAGGTACCGATGAGCAGATTGACCCCGACACGCTGATCTTTGCATATACCCCCGTCGAAGATCCTGCCGTTTACGCCGAAGTCTGGGATGGTTTCCTTGCGCATGTGAGCGAAACCACCGGCAAGCAGGTTCAGTTTTTTCCGGTGCAGTCGAACGCTGCCCAGATCGAAGCGATGCGCGCCGGACGCCTTCATATCGCGGGCTTCAACACCGGCTCCAATCCGCTGGCCGTGGCTTGTGCCGGTTTCCGCCCCTTTGCGATGATGGCCGCGAAAGACGGCTCATTCGGGTACGAGATGGAGATCATCACCAGCCCTGACTCGGGCATCAACGAGGTAACGGACATCAAGGGCAATCAGATGGCCTTTACTTCGGAAACTTCGAACTCGGGGTTCAAGGCACCGTCGGCGATCCTGAAGTCAGAATTCGGAATGGTTGCGGGTACCGATTTCGAACCGGTGTTTTCCGGCAAGCACGACAATTCGATTCTTGGCGTCGCCAACAAGGACTATCCAGCAGCTGCCATCGCAAATTCGGTCAAGGCCCGCATGATCGAGCGCGATGTGGTGGCTGAAGACCAGCTGAAAGTCATCTATACGTCGCAGACTTTTCCGACGACCGGCTATGGCACTGCGCACAACCTCGCGCCCGCACTTCAGGACAAGATCAAGGAAGCGTTCTTTTCCTATGACTGGGAAGGCACCGCACTGGCCGAGGAATTCGGCAAAAGCGGCGAAGAACAGTTCATCGAGATTTCCTTCCAGAACGAATGGGCGGTGATCCGCACCATCGATGAAGCGAACAACGTGGAATACAACTGCCAGTAAGGTAACGTCGGACCAATTTGACAGGCGGGCCCTGCGCCCGCCTGTCGCTGTTTAAGGAACCTGCTCATGCTGCGTCTTATCGCATTGTCAAAAACCTATGCGACAGGGGACACCGCGCTTGCCGATGTGTCTATGGACGTGCCCAAGGGCCAGCTGGTCGGGCTGATTGGCCCATCGGGCGCAGGCAAGTCGACCTTGATCCGCTGTATCAACCGGCTTGTGGAGCCGACCTCTGGTCAGGTGATGCTGGGCGACACTGATCTGGTACGGCTTGGTGCGGCAGACCTGCGCCGCCAGCGTCGGCGTATCGGAATGATTTTTCAGGAATACGCGCTGGTTGAACGGCTGACGGTGATGGAAAACGTGCTGTCCGGACGGCTGGGCTATGTGCCGTTCTGGCGTAGCTGGTTGCGCCGTTACCCGCCGCAGGACATTCGCCGCGCCTATGAGTTGCTCGACCGCGTCGGGCTGTTGCAACATGCTGACAAACGCGCTGATGCGTTGTCCGGAGGCCAACGCCAGCGTGTCGGCATCGCCCGCGCACTCGCACAGGAACCCGAACTGCTGTTGGTTGACGAACCAACGGCAAGCCTTGATCCCAAGACCAGCCGCCAGATCATGCGTCTGCTGACCGAAATCTGCGCTGAACGCGACCTGCCCGCCATCGTCAACATACATGATGTGCCCCTGGCGCAGCAATTTATGCAGCGCATCGTCGGACTGCGCGCGGGCTGCGTCGTGTTCGACGACCCGCCCGACCAGCTGAGCGAAAGCGCACTGACCACGATCTATGGCGCCGAAGACTGGCATGCCATGCGGCAAGGTGACGAGGAACAGGCCGAGGCCCAGGCCGACGCAAAACGCCGTCTGGCCGAGATGCCTGTATGAGCGCGGTCTATCCTGACACGTGGCGCCGCCCGCCTCAGATTATCCCGAACCGGCGCTGGCGCATCGCGATACAATGCGGAATCGTGATATACCTGATCCTTGCAATCGGAACGGTCGAGGTGAACTGGGCGCGCGTCTACGAGGGGCTCGAACGTGGACAACGCTTTGTCATGGGGTTCTTGCAACCCGACTTTAGCAGCCGCTGGAAGGATATAAGCCAGGGTCTGGTAGAAAGTCTTACGATGACCTTGACCTCTACGGTGGTTGGTGTCGCCATTTCGGTGCCAATTGGAATTGGTGCGGCGCGCAATCTGGTGCCGCGACCAATCTATATGGTCTGCCGCTCAATCATCGCCGTCAGCCGGTCGCTACAAGAAATCATCGTGGCGATCTTTTTGGTGGCGATGTTCGGTTTTGGCCCCTTTGCAGGTTTCCTGACGCTGAGTTTCGCCACCATCGGGTTCATCGCCAAACTGTTGGCCGATGACATCGAAGAGATCGACGCCACACAAGCCGAGGCAATTCGCGCGACCGGTGCATCCTGGCTGCAGCTGGTCGATTACGCAGTAAAACCCCAGGTCATGCCGCGGCTGATCGGCCTGTCACTCTATCGGCTCGACATCAACTTTCGCGAAAGTGCGGTGATCGGGATCGTCGGCGCGGGTGGCATCGGCGCCACGCTTAACACCGCCATCGACCGCTATGAATACGACAGCGCGGGGGCGATCCTGTTGATCATCATCGCAATCGTGATGGTGTCGGAATACGGGTCCAGCTATCTGCGAAAGTTCCTGCAATGACCGAAATCTCTCACTACGCGCAAGTCTGGTCCCACCGCACCCCGCGCAAGCGGTTGTTGATGTGGCTGGGTTGGCTGGCACTGGTGGCCTTGTTCGTCTGGTGCTGGCAGATCATGACCGAAACGACGATCTGGATGTTCGTCACCGACGCTCCGCGACAGGCTGCCGATATTGGCGGGCGGATGCTGCCCCCGCGCTGGGGCTATCTTCCGGAGCTCATGAATCCGCTGTGGGATACGATCAACATTGCCACGCTGGGCACCATCGGCGGGGTGATCATGGCGGTTCCGGTGGCGTTTCTGGCCGCGCGCAACACCACGCCGTCGGTCACGATCCTGCGTCCCATCGCGCTGTTCATCATCGTGGCGTCACGGTCCATCAACTCTCTGATCTGGGCGCTTTTGCTGGTGGCTGTCATCGGTCCGGGCCTGCTGGCGGGAATCATCGCCATCGCTCTGCGCTCTATCGGATTTGTGGGCAAGCTGCTGTACGAGGCGATCGAGGAAACCGACAAGCGTCAGATCGAGGCCATCACCGCCACCGGTGCCAGCCAGGCGCAGATCCTGTCATATGGCATCGTGCCGCAGATCATGCCCGCATTTTGGGGAATTTCGGTGTTCCGCTGGGACATCAACATCCGCGAAAGCACTATCCTGGGATTGGTCGGAGCGGGTGGCATCGGCCTGAAACTGAACGCCTCGCTTGCAACTTTGGCATGGAATCAGGTTGCGGTGATCCTGTTGCTGATCCTTGGCACAGTCATCATCAGCGAATGGGTGTCAGCCCGCGTGCGCCACGCCATCATCTGATCCGGTGGGCCGGGTGCGCGACAGTGGCAGCCGCGACCAGAGGATCGAAAGCGGTGCATTCACGGCAAATGTCAGGGGGCGGCCGCGCCGTGCGCCCCCGATGCATCAAGCTGATATCCCGCGCCCCGGACAAGCTGTAGCGGATCAACGCCCAGATCCCGTTTCAGAACGCGGCGCAACTTGTTGATATAAAACTCGATCTGACGGTTTCCCGTCGCATGGGTCGCGGTATTGAAGGCCAGCCGCTCAAGGGTCGGACGGTCGAAGATCGCGTTTGGGGCGTCGAAGAACGGACCGATCAGGCAAAGCTCGCTTTTGGACAGATCATGTGCACTGTCGCCATAGGTGATCTTGAAGCGTTGTTCATCCAGCGCAAACCCTTTCGAGATGCGCGTATCGCGAAGGACAGTCGGTCTTTCGCGGCGCAGCAGTGCGCGCAGATCGATAAATGCCTCCGATACTGTGCTATCTGGGGATATTTGCACGAGGTCAGCAGGGGTCTGTCCCTTGCTCCCGACAAACAGCATAGGCAGCGCTTGGGTCAGTCTGGCGCTTTGAATGCGCTGCGCAAAGGCCGCTGTCTGGGCGGGATCGGCGCCCGCATCCGCGATGACCAGATCCGGCTTGCATGCGTTGATCATCCGAAGACAGTCCGGCTCGTCCGATGCCGCGACCTGGTCAAGACCCGCCAGATCAAGGGCGCGGTGGATGGTGTCCATTCCGGGCGCACCCGTTGAAAGCGTCAGCGCAATGCCTTTTGCCCTGGCCTGCGTGACACAGGGTCCGCCTGTTGCGTCACCCCAAAGCATAGCCTGCGCCGCGCACCGTGCGTATCGGATCTGCGCCTCCGTTAAGCACCAGCGCCTTGCGCAGGCGACCGATGTGTACATCGACGGTGCGGGTATCGACGTAGATGTCCCGGCCCCAGACCCGGTCCAGAAGCTGCTCGCGCGACCAGACCCTGCCTTGCTTTTCCATGAACGTCGAGAGCAGCCTGAACTCTGTCGGGCCCAGCTTGATCTCCTTGTCGCCGCGAAACACCCGGTGTGTCGCGGAATCCAGACTGATATCTTCATGGGTCAGCCGTTCGCCCATCGTGGCGGGACGCAAGCGGCGCAGTTGCGATTTTACCCGCGCGATCACTTCGATGATGGAATATGGCTTTGAGACATAATCGTCCGCGCCCATCTCGAGGCCGCGTACCTTGTCCACCTCTTCTGTGCGCGCCGAAATCATGATGATCGGTGTCGCGCGAAGATGCGGGCGTGATTTGATCTGGCGGCAGATTTCAATGCCTGAGGTGCCCGGCAACATCCAGTCGAGCAGGATGACATCGGGCTTTTCCTCTTCGACCAGCAGCATCGCCTCGTTGCCATCGTCGGTCGAGACCACCCGAAATCCCTCGGCCTCGAGGTTGTAGATGAAGACTTCGCGCTGTGCCGGTTCGTCCTCGACGACAAGAACGCAGGGCTGAAGGTCGGCCATCAGCTTGCGCTTTCGTCGAGAGACAATGCGGTGGTGTCGGCCTTGGGCCGGTCATCCTCGGGCAGTGCGCCGGTCACCAGATACAGGGTCTGTTCGGCGATGCCGGTTGCATGATCGCCGACACGTTCGATGTTCTTGGCGATGAAATGCAGGTGCATGCCGACCGCGATGTTGCGGTTGTCTTCCATCATGTGCGTGAGCAGCGACCGGAACAGCGTGTTGTAAATCTCGTCGGCTTCGGCATCGCGGTCGATAATCTGTTGTGCCATGGCAGGGTCGCGGTGGATGTAGGCGTCGAGCGCGTCTCTCACCATGGCCTCGACGAACTTGGAAAGCTGCCGCAGCGAATTGCGCATGCCCGAGACCTCGGCATTCCCCGACATCGCGATGGTTCTTTTGGCCATGTTCTTGGCGTAGTCTCCGCAGCGCTCCAGATGGGTGCTGATCTCCATGACCGAGAGCACGGCGCGCAGATCGCTTGCCGTGGGCGACCGCAGAGCCAGAAGACGCGCGCAATCGGACCTTATGGTCACGTCCATCTCGTCGATGGCACGGTCGCCGCGCCGCACCTTTTCGGCCAGATCCATGTCGGCAGTTTCCAGGGACCGCAGCGCCTCGGCCAGCGCGACTTCGACAAGGCCGCCCATCCTCAGGACAGCAGCCTGCACCCCTTCCAGATCACGGTCGAAAGAGGCAACGATGTGTTTCTCGCTCATGGTATCTGTCCTTATCCGATCCGGCCGGTGATGTAGCTTTCGGTCCGGGGGTCCGATGGGTTGGTGAAGATCTTTTCTGTCTCTCCGAATTCGACCAGATCGCCGAGATGGAAAAACGCGGTTTTCTGACTGACGCGTGCCGCCTGCTGCATCGAGTGGGTCACGATCACCACCGAGTAATCCTGGCGCAGTTCGTCGATCAGCTCTTCGACCTGTGCGGTCGCGATGGGATCAAGCGCCGAACATGGCTCGTCCATCAGCAGCACCTCGGGTTCCGTCGCGATGGCGCGGGCAATGCACAGACGCTGTTGCTGACCACCCGAAAGCCCGGTGCCGGGCGCGTGGAGCCTGTCCTTGACCTCGTTCCAGATGGCACCCCGGCGCAGGGCGCGCTCGACGATCTCGTCCATATCGGTCTTGGATCTGGCAAGACCGTGAATGCGCGGCCCATAGGCGATATTGTCGTAGATCGACTTGGGGAAGGGGTTCGGCTTTTGAAAGACCATGCCGACCTGTGCCCGCAGCTGGACGGGATCGACCGAGCGTTCGTTGATGTCCTTGCCGTCGATCGTGATCTTGCCGGTGACACGGCAGATATCAATCGTGTCGTTCATCCGGTTCAGGCAGCGCAGAAAGGTGGATTTCCCGCAACCCGAGGGCCCGATGAACGATGTCACGGTGCGGTCGGGAATGTCGATGCTGACATCCTTGATCGCATGGGTTTCGCCGTAGCGTACATCTACATTTCTGGCGGTGATTTTTGCGTCGTTCACTTTTAGGTCCCGTTCAACTTTTCTCATGTCATTCATGGCTGTGTCCTTTCCGAAAGGCTTACCATTTGCGTTGGAACTTTTGTCTCAGGTAGATGGCCACCGCGTTCATCAGCATCAGGAACCCCAGCAATACCAGAATCGCCGCCGAGGTGCGCGATACGAATCCGCGTTCGGGACTGTCCGCCCAGATGAAGATCTGGGTCGGAAGCGCTGTGGCGCTGTCGAACGGGCTGCTCGCAGCCGAGGTGATAAAGGCGTTCATGCCGATCAGAAGCAGCGGTGCGGTTTCCCCCAGCGCCTGTGCCAGACCGATGATGGTGCCGGTCAGGATGCCCGGCATGGCCAGTGGCAGGACGTGGTGAAACACCACCTGCTGTTTGGACGCGCCCACACCCAGTGCCGCCTCGCGGATGGACGGAGGCACCGCCTTGAGCGCCGCGCGGGTGGCGATGATGATCGTCGGCATGGTCATCAAAGCGAGGGTCAGACCGCCGACTATGGGCGCGGAGCGGGGCATCCCGAACCAGCCGATGAACACCGCAAGCGCCAGCAGGCCGAACACCACCGAGGGCACGGCGGCCAGGTTGTTGATGTTCACCTCAATGAAATCGCTGAGTTTGTTCTTTGGCGCAAATTCCTCGAGGTAGATGGCCGATCCGATCCCCAGCGGGAACGAGATGATAAAGCAAATCGACAGCACCCAGAACGACCCGACCAATGCACCCTTGAGACCGGCGAGTTCAGGAAAGCGCGAATCCGCATTGGTGAAAAGCGCCCAGTTGAACGGTTTGGAGATCGCGCCCTGATCCTTGAGAGTGTCGAACCACGCGATTTCGCGGTCGGTCACGCGGCGGTTCTGTTCGATCGTGTCGCGGTCAATAAGCCCTTTGTTCAGCTGGTCGAAGGGGTCCGACACGGGCACCTTGATGGTGACCGTCTGTCCGATCAGGTCGGGATTGGCCACAACCTGGTCGCGCAACGAAAACTGTGCGCCGTTCGACAGGATGCCGTTCAGGCTGCGCATGGTCGCGCGGTCGTCAGTATCGGCGTCGGGCAGCATCTGCGCCATGGCGGCCGCCAGCACATCGTCGAAACCGCCGCGCGGCAGGTTTTCGGCAGGGACTTCTTGCGGGTCGATATAGACGGCGACCGAAATATGCGTCTGCGCGAACGCCTGCCAGCCGGATGAGACAAGCGAGGCGATCAGGATGAACAGCATCGTGAAGGCGATGCCGATGGCGCCAAGGCCGATCCATTTCAGTCGGGCTTCCTTGGCATGGCGACGCTTGAGCGTACCGGCGATCAGTTCGGTGGTACGGTGCGGACTGCGCGGTCCTGGAGCATTGGTGATGTCGGTCATGGAGACAGCCTCAATCGTATGCTTCGCGGTACTTGCGCACGATGCGCAGCGCGAAAATGTTGATGATCAGGGTGACGAGGAACAGCATCATGCCAAGGGCGAATGCGGCAAGCGTCTTGGGATTGTCGAAGGCGGTGTCGCCGATCAGCAGGGTCACGATCTGCACGGTCACCGTCGTCACGCTTTCTAGCGGGTTGATGGTCATCCGCGCGATCAGCCCTGCGGCCATGACCACGATCATCGTCTCGCCGATGGCGCGGCTGACTGCCAGCAGGACGCCGCCGACAATGCCGGGCAGGGCTGCGGGAAACAGCACCGTCGTCATCATCTCGCCGCGCGTGGCGCCAAGCCCCAACGCGCCGTCCCGCAGGGCCTGGGGCACCGCCGAAAGGGCGTCGTCGGCAAAGGACGAGATGAACGGGATCAGCATGATGCCCATCACACCGCCCGCCGCCAGCGCAGTGTTCGGTGCCACGTCCAGTCCGATGGACTGGCCAAAGGACCGTATCGCCGGCGCCACCACCAGAATGGCGAAAAATCCATAGACCACCGTCGGCACACCCGCCAGCAGCTCAAGCACCGGCTTGATGACCAGCCGTACCTTTGGAGGCGCAAATTCGTTCAGGTAGATCGCGGAAAACAGCCCGACCGGCACCGCGACCACCAGTGCGACGACCGTGATGACGATCGTGCCAAGGATCACCGGCAACCAGCCGAACGCGCCTTCTGCGGCGATCTGGTCCGCGCGGATCGGGATTTGCGGTTCCCAGTTCACGCCGAACAGGAAGTCCCACACCGGGACCTTTTCGAAAAACCTGTAGGTTTCGAATGTCAGCGAAAAGATGATGCCCAGCGTGGTGAAGATCGCCACGACCGAGCAGAAGATCATCAGGCCCGAGACAATGCGCTCGACCCCTTGGCGGGCGCGGAAATCGACGCGGACCCGGCTGCGGGCAAAGGCGATGATCGCGACGCTCAGCACGGCGACAACGATCAGCATCAGCATGTTTGAGGTCCGGGTAAGCGCGATGTAGCGGTCGGCGGCTGCGATCTTCCAGTCCTCGGGCGTGCCGAAGATCTGACCGCGCGACACCGATTTGATCTCGGCCAGGATCAACTGAAGCCCGCCGGTGCCCTGACCGTCAAGCACGCCGTCGGGCAGTCCCGACATGGTCAGACTGTCAAGGATTCGGCCTTCGAGCGCCAGCCAGAACAACATGATCGTCAGCACCGGGACCAGCACCATCAGGGCAGAGAACAGCCCGTGATAGGATGTCAGGGAATGCAGACGTTCGCCACGGTTCCAGATGGACCGGGCGGCGATACGGTTGAGAAAGTAGCCAAAGATCGTGGCGACGATCAACAGAAGGAAAGCAAGGGTGGTCATTGGGGCGCCCTGTCATGGAAAAGCTCGGGCCGACGTGCGGCCCGAGCCAAAGAAACCGGCTCGGATTATTCCGGCGCAGTCATCGCAGTGCCGTTCAGCACGGCTTCCTGAAGTGCCTCGCGGCGGTCTTCTGCCAGGGCAACCAGGCCACGCTCGGACAGGTAACCATCCGAAGCCAGAGCGTCGTCCGACATGTACTCTTCGATGAACTCGTTAAGGTTCGGGATCACGCCGCGGTGTGCATTCTTGACGTAGAAGTACAGCGGACGCGATACCGGGTAGGACTTGTCGGCGATCGTTTCGATCGAAGGATCGATACCGTCGATCATCACGCCTTTCAGCTTGTCCAGGTTTTCGTACAGGAACGAGTAGCCGAAGATGCCCAAAGCGTTGGCATCGGCCTCAAGGCGCTGCACGATCAGGTTGTCGTTTTCGCCTGCTTCGACAAAGGGACCGTCGGTGCGCATCCGCGAGCAGTTCTCGCCGACCCAGTCACCGTCAAAGCCGCCGTCCTGAACAAAGGGGAGATCCTCGCAACCGGCGTGCATGGCCAGTTCGACGAAGGCGTCACGGGTGCCGGATGTCGGGGGTGGTCCATAGGCCAGGATCTCTACCGCTGGCAGATCGGGGTTGATCTCGTTCCACATGGTATAGGGGTTGTCGGCCCATTCACCGTCCACGGGCACCTGGGCTGCCAGCGCAAGGTAGATCTCGGCGAGGGACAGGTCCCAGGCGAAATCGTTGGCGCGCGAGATGGCCAGCGACAGGCCGTCAAAGCCGATCAGCGCCTCGGACACTTCGGTCACGCCGTTTTGCTGGCACAGTTCAAATTCGGAGGGCTTCATTGCGCGCGATGCGCCGGTGATGTCGGGGTGCGATTCACCGATACCGCCACAGAAAATCTGCATGCCGCCACCGGTGCCGGTCGATTCGACGATAGGCGACGGCGCGCCTGTGTTGTTCGAGAATTGTTCGGCCACGGCCTGCGTGTAGGGGAACACGGTGGACGATCCGACGATGCGAATTTCGTCGCGCGCGGCAGCGGTCGTCGCGGAAACGGCCATCAGGGCCAGTGCCGAAACAGAAACTTTTGTGAAAGTCATGATATCTCCTAATTTCATCTCAGGCCCGAGCAGGTGGCCTTGGTCAGCCACCTAGAGTGAGTTTGTGACGCTTATGCAAAATTAACATGACAGTTTTGTAACAGCTCACGTCGCGGGACGTTTTTTTGTCCTGTCGGCATTTTCTTTCCGGCGGAACAGCCGCGAGACGAGATTTCCTGCGATCTGTCTTTACGCGGCGAGCGTTTTAAAGACGCTGATGAAACACCGCGCGGGCGTGTACCTGCGTCTTGGCGCGTGATCCTGCCGAAGGCGGGATCAGGTCGGCAACCCATTTTGGGAGCTCATGGCTGTCAGGCTTTACCAAAACAACCGTCAAAGTTGCGGGATGCTGTTTGGAGTAATCGCCTCGAATTCTCGTCAGCGCAGACCGTTTATCTTGATGACGATTGCATCGTGATCGGACAGCGGCGTGCCCGTGTCATCCACAGAGGGGCGGATTTCCACTTTGCCCACGTCCAGACGCCGTGTCAGGAACCAGTCGAGTTTCATCGCGCGGTCGGGCCATCTTGTGATCAGGCTGGGGCGGGTGGTCGGTTGTTCCTCGGGTCCGCCATGCACTGTAAATCCGGTGGCAATCGCGTCGTCAAACAGCCCCTCTTGCCACCATTTTCCGCCATTGTGGTTGCCGGTGTTCAGATCGCCGCCGATCAGGCAGGGCATATCGGGAAATTCTGCATCCAGCATTTCGAAAAGTCCCCGCATCTGCGCTGCGCGATGCTGCGGTCCGCTGGCGCTTTCAAGATGGATCGAGACCGCAACAAAGGGGCCGTCTTGTGTTGTCACGATGCCGCCCGTTGCGATGCGCT
Organism: Sulfitobacter sp.; assembly: GCA_024636445.1. GTDB lineage: Bacteria > Pseudomonadota > Alphaproteobacteria > Rhodobacterales > Rhodobacteraceae > Pseudosulfitobacter. Next base: position 4,841 of record JAGXHE010000112.1, on the reverse strand, counting down.
CACCCAGACGGGGCTGTTCGGGGTCGGCAAACCATTGACGTTTGCCCCACAGTCGCAACGCGAACGGCTGCAAAAGCGACGATTTCGCCATCAGACCGTTGCCGTGATAGCCGTGCAGGTTGAAGCTGTCGTCGCAGAATTCAAGCTCGGACGGCGACCCAAGGCCTAGTTCGAGAAACTCGACTGCATAAGCATAGTTCATTTCCAGTATTCGGGCCATGTCACGCGTCGTGTTGCGCTGTCCGGTGCGTGCCATGCCGTGATCCATTTCCGAAACCAGCAGCACATCGCAATCGGCCATGTGACGGGCCGACGCTTCGGGGAACAGGCAGCGTTCAATGTTCCACGCCCCGACAACAAGCGGGAGGGGCAGGGGGGCCGCATCAGGTACGCCGCCAACTTCGATCAGGTTCATACCTGTGACCGTTGCCATATGCGCATCGTGGGCCGCGACCGTGCGGGGCAAATCACGCAATGCAAGGTCGGCTGGTGCAGGCACCGGCAATTCAGATGTGGTTTCGCGGATCAAAGGGCCATCTCTTGATGAGGCTGTGACTGGACCTCAAGACGCCGGCCCGTGCTGGTGTCGAACAAATGCAATTTGTCGGGATCAACCGCGACATGCACGTTGTCCTGAATTGCGGCTTCGCCAACTTCGATCACCGCGATGTTTTGTGCGCCGATGGTCCCGTGAACGATCCTTTGTGCGCCCAGTTCCTCGACGTGTTCAACGGCCAGCGGGATACCCTGCGGGGCGATGCGCAAGTCTTCTGCGCGCAACCCCAAGGTGACGGGACCGGACGCATTGCCGACACGGGCCAGCGCGTGGCCCTCCAGACTGATCGCGCCATCGCTGATACGGGCATCCAGCAGGCTCATGGCAGGCGCACCGATGAATGACGCCACAAAGGTCGAGGCCGGTTTGCGATAGATTTCAAGCGGCGCGCCGATCTGTTCGACCCGACCTTCGTTCAGAACCACCAGACGGTCGGCCAGCGTCATCGCCTCTAGCTGGTCGTGGGTGACATATAGGGACGTGGTGCCCAGACGTTTTTGCAATTTGCGAATTTCCATCCGCATCGAAACGCGCAGCTTGGCATCAAGGTTGGACAGGGGTTCGTCGAACAGAAATGCAGCGGGCTGCCGCACGATCGCACGGCCCATCGCAACGCGCTGGCGCTGGCCGCCTGACAATGCGCGCGGCTTGCGGTCCAGATAAGGGCCAAGCTCCAGCATCCGCGAGGCCTCGGCCACACGTTCGGCAATCGTCGTCTTGGATTCGCCACGGTTTTTCAACCCGTAGGCCATGTTGTCGCGCACGGTCATATGCGGATAAAGCGCATAGTTCTGAAACACCATGGCGATGTCCCTCTCGGCGGGATCAAGTTTGTTTACCAACCTCTCACCGATGTGAATTTCACCTTCCGTGGTTGTCTCAAGGCCGGCAACCATACGCAGCAGCGTTGATTTTCCGCAACCCGACGGGCCAACCAGCACGATAAACTCGCCGTCGGCGATCTCGATATCAATCCCGCTGACCGCGGCCTGCGTGCCGCCTGCATAGGTTTTGCCGACATTCCTGAGAGATAGATGTGCCATTATTTGTCGCTTTCGGTCAGGCCCTTGATGAACATGCGCTGGAATATCACCACCACAGTCACCGGGGGCAGCATTGCCAGCACCGCAAGGGCAAAGGCTTCGTTATAGTCGGGGATCTGGCTGCCGATCCAAACCTGCAGGATCGACTTGATGCCGCGCATCAGGGTGTAGAAGCTTTCATCGGTCGTCATCAGCAGCGGCCACAGATACTGGTTCCAGCCATAGATGAACATGATGATGAAAATCGCGGCCATCATCGTGCGTGACAGTGGCACCAGGATATCAATGAAAAACTTGAACGGACCTGCACCGTCAATACGTGCGGCTTCCAGCATCTCGTCGGGCACCGAACGGAAAAACTGCCGGAAAAAGAACGTGCCCGTGGCCGAGGCCAGCAGCGGCACAATCAGGCCCGTGTAGCTGTTCAACAGCCCCAGCGTCGACATCACCTGATAGGATGGCATGATGCGCACTTCGAGTGGCAGTAAAAGGGTGGTGAAGATCATCCAGAACAGCAACGTGGCAAAGCGAAAGCGGAAGTAGACCAGCGCATAGGCCGCCATCATCGACAGCACAATTTTACCCACGGCAAAGCCGATGCCCATGATCATCGAGTTCATCAGCATCCGCATCCCCGTCACATCGCCGGTGAACCCGCCGCGGTGGGTCAGCACCTTGCCATAGGTCGGCACCGCGTTTGATCCGGGGGTAAAATACAGGCCGTTGTTGTGAATATCGATCGCGTTTTGGGTCGAGGACATCAACGCCATCACCACCGGCGTGATCAGGAACAATGCCCCGAGGATCAGGATCAGGTGGTCGAACGGTTTTATTCTTTGCATGAAGTCACCCGTAATGCACGCGGCGTTCGAGAAAGCGGAATTGCATGACCGTCAGCGCGGCCACAGCCACCATCAGGATAACCGACTGGGCTGAAGATCCGCCGATGTCGTTGCCTTTGAACCCGTCCAGATAGACCTTGTAGACCAAGGTGATGGGATTGTTCGCGGGCTTGTCCTTCACCACCACGTCGATGATCGGGAACGTGTCGAACATCGCGTAGGTGATGTTGATCACCAAAAGAAAGAACGCGGTGGGGGCGAGCAGCGGCAGGGTGACATCCCAAAACCGCCGCAATCCCGATTGCGCGTCAATCAGCGCAGCTTCGCGCACCGAGGTCGGCACCGACTGCAATCCCGACAAAAAGAAAATGAAGTTGTAGGGGATCTGTTTCCAGACCGAAATGACAACAAGCGCAAAGGCGGTGTCGCCATAGTCGATGCCCACCCGCAGATCATGCCCGAAGAAAGCCGCCAGATCGGTCAGCGGGCCGATGTGCATGTCGAAAAGCATCATCCCGACCAGCCCCGCCACCGGCGGCGCGATGGCATAGACCGAAATCAACACGGTCTTATAGCTTGATGCGCCCCGGATCACCTTGTCGGCCTTGACCGCCAGCAGCAGCCCGATGCCCAGCGAAAGCGCGGTGACCATGGCACAAAAGAAAACTGTGAACACTGCGGTGCTGGCGTATTGGCTGGACGTAACCGCGTCGGTGTAATTTTCGGTGCCGACAAATGTAGATCCGAAACCGAACGGATCTTCGATGTAGAACGACGAGGTGACCGCCTGAACCGAAGGCCAGTAGAAAAAGATAACGATGACGGCAAGCTGGGGCAGCAAGAACACCCACGGCGTCAGCGGTCGGTCGAACTGGACCCGTTTGACGGGGTTCGACGTGTCGGCGTTGTACCATGCGCGCAGCCTTGAAAGCAGGGCGCGGTTGCTGGCAGCGGTGCGGATGGTCGTTTCGGTCACGGAGCAACACACTCTGTCTAAAGGGGCAAAACATCGGCAATGCGTGGCCTTATCCAGACCCGTCTTTTCACATACCGGATGAACGGACGGGGCCCGGATAACGATCCGGGCCCCGACGACTATGGTGGGCCGTTTGTTCAGCCAGCCGTCTTGGCAAAGCGCGCCAGCAGCCCGTTGCCTTCTTCTTCGATGGTGTCAAAAGCGTCCTGAACACTGACATCACCCGAGAAGATGCGGTTGAATTCGCGCTCCATCACAGTGCGGATTTGCGGGTAAAAGCCCATGCGGTAGCCTTTGGACCACGCGCCGCCTTCCAGCATCAGCTGTTGAATACCGACTTCTGCAACGGGTTGCTCGTCATAGTAGCCTTGGCTTTTGGCCAGTTCATAGGCCGCTTCGGTGATCGGCACATAGCCTGTGGCCTTGTGATAGAAAACCTGCGTTTCCGGCGAAGTCAGGAACGAAAAGAACTGAGCGGTGCAGGTGTTTTCCGCGTCAGGTTTGCCCGACATCGCGAACAGGGCAGCGCCGCCGATAAAGCTTTGCGTGCCTGCACCTTCGATCGAGTCCCAATAGGGCATGAAATCTGCAGAGAATTCAAAGTTGGCCGATTGCTGCAACCCGCCGAAAGAACCCGACGACCCGATCCACATTGCCGCTTCGCCCTGTTCGAACGGCTTGAGGTTGTCAGCCCAACCCGCTCCGTAGAAGCCGAACAGGCCATCATCGGCCCATGCCTTGAGTTTTTCGAACATCATGACCTGATTTTCGTCAGCAACGATGATCTGGGTGTCTGTGACGCTATCGTAGCCGTTGTTGTTGGTCGCAAACTGCTGGTTGTTCCGCGATTTGAAGTTTTCGACCATCATCCATGTCAGCTGCGAGGCTGTCATCGGCGTATAGCCCGCCTCTTTCAGCGCAGGGGCGATTTGCTCAAACTCTTCCCATGTTTTTGGCGGCTCGACGCCTGCTTTTTCAAAGGCTTCGGTGTTGAAATACATGATCGGCGCGGACGAGTTGAACGGCATTCCCATGAATTTGCCGTCACTGTCGGCATAGAAATTGCGCACACCTGCGATAAAGCCGTCACGGTCAAATTCTTCGCCGGCACCTGTGATCAGGTCTTCGGCAGGAATGGTCGCGCCGGTGGCTGCGATGATCGTTGCGGCACCTGCGTCGAACACCTGCAGGATGTTGGGCTGCTCGCCCGAACGGAAGGCCGCGATGCCCGAAGAAAGCGCTTCTTCATATGTGCCACGCGATACAGGTGTCAGAATACAAGCGCTTTGCGCTTCGTTGAACATCTGCGAAATCTCGTTGATGACCTCGCCGTTGCGGCCACCCATGCCGTGCCACCAGCTGATGTTGGTCTGCGCCATGACCGTCGTGCCAGTCAGAGCCAGTGCGATAGCGGTCGTTGTTGT
>JAGXHE010000111.1 GCA_024636445.1 Sulfitobacter sp. | reverse complement strand
GACAAGTGGCAGCCCGTAGGGGAGTCGAACCCCTCTTTTCAGGTTGAAAACCTGACGTCCTAACCGATAGACGAACGGGCCACTGTCTTGTGAGGGGCTGATTATGCAATCGCGCTGGATGGTGCAAGACCAAAAATGAAGTTCTTCGACAAAATTATGATCCAGCCTCCGCCGCATCCTCCAAACGCAGCTGAACGCTTTGCCGTCCTCGGAAGGTGTTGATGTCCAGACGCCCCGCCAAATGAAAGCGCGCACCGCCGTGTCGTTCAAGACGGGGCCCAAGTGGGCCATCGTAGGCACCGAAACAGATGGCGTCCATGCGCGGGCCGCCGATATCACCAAAGCTGAGCTTCAGATGGTTTTCGCCAACCCGCTTGGCGTGAAATATCTGCATATCGGCAAACGCATAGCGCGGTCCGGGGGCGGCGGCACCGTAGGGGCCCGCCTGTTCGATCAACTCGGCCAGCTCCACCTGCGCCGCACCGGGCATCATGGTGCCGTCCAGCCGCAGATCGGCCACACCGATGCGGTCTGCCCCCTGTTTGGCCAACAACACGCCCAGACGCTCCATCGCTTCGGGAATCAGCTCCTCGCGCACAGTCAGGCCTGCGGCCATTTTGTGCCCACCGCCTTTCATCAGCAGCCCCTCGGCGGCCAATCGCTGGATCGCGGCGCCCAGGTCGATGCCGGTGACCGACCGGCCCGAGCCTTTGCCGATGCCATCCTCGATCCCGATCACCACCGCAGGACGGTTAGACGCCTCCTTGAGCCGTGCCGCAACGATCCCCACGACACCGGGGTGCCAGCCGTCGCCTGCAGCCCAGGCCAGCGGCGCATCATAGCCGCGCGCTTCGGCCTGGGCCATCGCCGACGCGCGCACAGCCGCTTCGATGTCGCGGCGCTCGGTGTTCAGCAGGTCCAGCCGTTCGGCCATCGCCGCAGCCTCGTGCGGGTCTGTGGTGGCCAGCAGCCGCGCGCCCAGATCGGCCTGACCGATGCGGCCGCCCGCATTGATGCGCGGCCCCAGAAGATAGCCCAGATGATAGGCCGCAGGCGCCGTGTCCAGCCGCGCCACATCCGCGAGTGCCGCAAGCCCCACACGGTCACGCGCGGCCATCACCCGCAGCCCCTGCCGGACAAAGGCGCGGTTCACCCCGATCAGCGGTGCAACGTCCGCCACGGTGGCCAGCGCCACCAGATCCAGCATCCGCATCAGATCCGGTCCGGCCTTGCCTGCGCCGCGCAACTGCCGCCCACATTCGACCAGCATCAGGAACACCACGGCGGCCGCACAAAGGTGCCCCAGATCGCCATCTTCGTCCTGCCGGTTGGGGTTCACCACCGCCACCGCATCCGGCAGCGTCTCGCCGCCCAGGTGATGGTCCAGCACGACCACATCCGCTCCGACAGCCGCCGCAATCGGCCCGTGCGACAGCGTTCCGCAGTCCACGCAGATGATCAGGTCATGGGCCGCCGCCAATTCCGCCATCGCCGCATCATTGGGTCCATAGCCCTCGTCGATCCGGTCCGGCACATAAAGCGTCGCGCGCAAGCCCAACTGCCGCAACCAGTCCAGCAACAGTGCCGCCGAGCTGCCACCATCCACATCGTAATCCGCAAAGATCGCGATCCGCTCGCGCCGCGTTACCGCCTCCAGCACACGCGACGCGGCCTTTTCCATATCTTTCATCAGACGTGGATCGGGCAGCAGATCGCGCAGGGCAGGCGCCAGAAACGCATCCGCCTCCTCTGCCGTCACACCACGCCGCGCCAAAACCTGCGCCACGGGCCCCGGCAACCCCTTCAGCTGCACGATCAGATCTGCCGCCCGCTGCACTTCCACAGCAGGCCCGATCCAGCGACGCCCATTCAGGGATGTCTCAACGCCCAGATACATGGCCACATCCCATCTTCATCTTGCTAAACAAACTCCCCCCGGAGGGCCGATTGGCCCCAAGGAGCGGGCTATCAGGTTTCGGACACCGGCGTGCGGTACTGCATCCGCCGCACTGACCCGGTTTTGGACCGCATCAACAGGGTTTCGCAGGTCAACCAGCCGGGTTCACGCTGGACTGCTTGCAGCAACGATCCCGACGTCACGCCGGTCGCGGCAAAGATCACATCCTCGGTGACCATTTGATCGCGGTTATAGATGCGGTCCAGATCGGTAATGCCTGCCTTGGCCGCGCGGCCCTTTTCGTCGTCGTTGCGGAACAGCAGGCGGCCATAGATCTGCCCGCCCATGCATTTCAACGCAGCTGCGGCCAGCACGCCCTCGGGTGCGCCGCCGTCGCCCATGTACATGTCGATGCCGGTGTCGGGGTCGGCGCAATGCATCACGCCCGCGACGTCGCCATCGGTGATCAGGCGGATGGCAGCACCTGTGGCGCGCACGTCTGCGATCATATCAGCATGGCGGGGACGCTCAAGGATGCACACGGTAATGTCTGCGGTCGCACATCCCTTGGCCTTGGCCAATGCCTTGACCCGCTCGCCTGGGCTCATGGCCAGTGTTACCGTGTCGGGGGCAAAGCCCGGACCGATCGCCAGTTTTTCCATATAGACGTCCGGCGCGTGCAGCATTGATCCGCGCGGGCCCATCGCGATCACGGTCAGCGCGTTGGGCATGTCCTTGGCGGTCAGCGTGGTGCCTTCCAGCGGGTCCAGTGCGATGTCGACGCCGGGGCCGTTGCCGGTGCCCACTTCTTCGCCGATGAACAGCATCGGCGCCTCGTCGCGTTCGCCTTCGCCGATCACCACCACGCCTGCGATGTCCAGCAGGTTCAGCTGCTCGCGCATGGCGTTCACCGCCGCCTGGTCGGCGGCTTTCTCGTCGCCGTGCCCGATCAGCTTGGCCGAAGCCAGCGCCGCCGCCTCCGAGACCCGTGCGAGGCCCAGTGACAACATTCGATCATGAAATTGTGCGGCGTCTGGCATGGGCTGATCCTTATCAACTGATGTATGGAGAATCTGTAGCGGGCGCGCAGCGCTGGCGCAACTTTACAGGTGTTCGATCCGAAGTGCGACGGGGGCCTGCGCCAGAACGCCGGTGCCTTCCATCGCCTCAATCGCCACATCCAGGCTGGCGCGGGTGGTCTTGTGGGTGACGATCAGCACCTGTGCCGCTTCAAGATCCGCGTGGCCGTATTGGCGCATCCGTTCGATGCTGACGCCCGCTTCGCCAAGGGCTGTGGCGATCTTGGCCAGCGCACCGGGTTTGTCGACCAGACCCATGCGCAGGTAATAGGGCGCAGGCAGCACGGACAGGGCAGGGGTCGCGGCGACCAGCGTCGCGGCAGGTTGCCCGAAGACCGGCACTGAGAAACCGCGCGCGATGTCGCAGACGTCGGACATCACGGCACTGGCGGTCGGGCCTGCACCGGCACCGGGGCCGCGCAGCACGATCTGTTCGACAGCGTCGCCTTCCAGCACGATCATGTTGGTGCCGCCCTGCAACTGACCCAGCGGCGATGTATCGGGCACCAGACACGGCTGCATGCGCTGTTCCAACCCGCGCCCTGTTTTCTGTGCCACGCCCAGCAGCTTGATCTTAAAGCCCATGTCGGCGGCGGCGCGAATGTCTTCGATGCTGATCCGCTCGATGCCTTCCAGCTCGATCCCGGCGAAATCGACACGGGTGCCGAATGCGATCGACGACAGGATCGCTAGCTTGTGCGCCGCGTCAATGCCACCCACATCCAGTTGCGGATCGGCTTCGAGATAGCCCAACCCGTCGGCTTCAGCAAAGACCTCCTGGTAGGTCAGCCCGGCGGTTTCCATCCGGGTCAGGATGTAGTTGCAAGAGCCGTTCATCACCCCCATCACGCGGGTGATCGCGTTGCCTGCAAGGCCCTCGGTCAGCACTTTTATGACGGGGATGCCGCCGGCAACTGCCGCCTCGAACCGCAAGGAACACTTCGCGGCTTCGGCCTGTTCGGCCAGCGACTGCCCGTGCATGGCCAGCATCGCCTTGTTGGCGGTGACCACGTGTTTGCCTGCTGCAATGGCCGCTTCGGTCGCGTCCTTGGCAGGGCCATCTTCGCCGCCTATCAACTCCAGGAACAGATCCACATCATCGCGTTTGGCCAGCGCAACCGGATCGCTTTCCCAAGCATAGTCCGCCAGGCTGATGCCGCGATCCTTGTCCCTGGTCCGCGCGGAGACGGCGGAAATGGTAATGTCACGCCCGGTGCGGGCCGACAGCAGCGCGGCCTGCTGGCGCACGATCTTGACGACGCCCATGCCGACCGTGCCCAGACCGGCAATACCAAGACGAAGGGGCTGGGACATGGGGTAGTTCCTTATGCATGCGTGGTGTTTTTGCGCATCTACCCCGTTCGCGCAGGGCACGCAACATGGCGCAGTCTTTCGCGCCGCAAGAAAGGATCAGCAACGCAAGGCCACGCCTGCTTGCTCAGCGTATGCGTCAGTCTATGCTGGGCGCGTCGCTCAACCGCGTGCGGGCAGGGCTGTCGATCACTGAGGTGCCCTTTAGCCGTGCTGCGCGGTTGCGCAGGGCTGATACGCGGGCTTCGATGTTGCTTTGCATGACGACGGGCCCGGGGCCGTCGTCTTGTGTGCGCGCAAGGATGGGGGCCACGTTGATCAGTGCGGGATAATCCGCAGCCTTGGCACGCTCTGACACGGCGGCGTCCAGTTCGGGGAACTGGGCGCAGGCCGCCAGCATCAGCGGGGCGGCGATCAGGGCTGTTATGAACGAGAGGCGCATGAACCTGCCTAAATTATCTGTTGCATGCTTGATGCACCAGCGCTGCGCGTGGCGCAAGGCACTTGGTTTTGAACGGGTGTTCAGATAATCCAGAGAAATGGCGCGCACGGCAGGATCACATTCGGATATCACAGGGCCACGGGTGCGCGACGCCGCATTGCGTCTGTTCGCCCGTGACGGCTATGCCGCCGTGTCGATGCGCCGGATCGCAGGCGAGGTCGGCGTGCAGGCGGGGGCGCTTTATAATTACACGCCTGACAAGCAGACGCTTCTGTTCGATTTGATGCGCGACCACATGACCGAACTGCTGGCGGCACTGCCGGATGATGCGAGCGACGCCGGGGCATCGTTGGAGCGCTTTGTGCGCTTTCACATCGGATTTCACCACGACCGCCCCGATGCGGTGTTCATCGCCTACATGGAACTGCGCAACCTTGAGCCGGAGAATTTTGCCGCGGTCGAAGCCTTGCGGCGGCGCTATGAGGACCGGCTGGAAGCGATCCTGCGACGCGGTGCCCAAGAGGGCGCATTTGCCGTCCCCGACACCAAGATCGCCACACTGGCGGTGATCGCCATGCTGACGGGCGTGAACACATGGTTTCGCGCAGGCGGGCGGCTGCGTCTGGACGAGGTGCAGGACATCTACTGGGACATGGTGCGCCGGTCGGTGGGCGGTCACTGAACACCTGCGCACCTTGAGGGCGGCGCGCAGGGCTGATGTCTTAGTGCGCAGGCTTGATAAACGTCCCGTTGCGCAATTCGCGCATCGCCTGCATCAGCTCTTCTTGCGTGTTCATCACGATGGGGCCGTGCCATGCCACCGGCTCGTTGATTGGCGCGCCCGAGATCAACAGGAACCGCACGCCCTGTTCGCCTGCCTGCACCGTGATCTCGTCGCCTGTGCCAAAGCGTATCAGCGTGCGGTCGCCTGAGAGATCGCGGATGTTGACCTCTTGCCCCGCGACTTCCTTTTCCAGCAGAACACCCGTGGGCGCAGAGGCATCGACAAAGGCCGCAGCGCCGTCAAAGATATAGGCAAACGCGCGACGATAAGTGTCGATGTGAAAGGTCTTTCTGACGCCTGCGGGCATGGTCACATCCAGATATTGCGGATCGGCGGCAATGCCGTCCACGGGGCCCTTTTTGCCCCAGAATTCGCCGGTGATCACCCGCACGGTGGTGCCGTCATCGTCGGTGACTTCGGGAATGTCGGCAGAGGTCACATCCTGATAGCGTGGCGCCGTCATTTTCTGGGCGGAGGGCAGATTGCCCCAAAGCTGGAACCCGTGCATCTGGCCGTGGTGGTTTCCGTGCGGCATTTCCTGATGCAGAATGCCGCGCCCTGCGGTCATCCACTGCACGTCACCGGCCCCCAGAGCGCCGGTGTTGCCCAGACTGTCGGCATGATCGACGGTGCCCGACAGCACGTAGGTGATCGTCTCGATGCCGCGGTGCGGGTGCCAGGGAAAGCCCTTTTCGAAGTCTTCGGGGCGCTCGTTGCGAAAGTCGTCGAAGAGCAGGAACGGGTCCAGCTCGGACGGGTCCTGAAAGCCGAAAGCACGGTGCAGTTTGACGCCCGCACCTTCCAGCGTCGGCTGAGCGCGGCGGGTTTCCAGGGTAGGGCGTAGGGACATGAGTGGTCTCCTTTGAAAGCTGTTGTTTAACAGCAATCTAATCGTGCGGAGGAGCGTTACAATCGGCGCTGGTGCGCCGTTGATGTGCAAATTTGCGGTAAGTGGCGAGAACCACCGCAGCCGTTGGTTTTTTGTTCCCGAGGACCTGTATGTACAGGTGGGCACCAGGTAAGTGGACCAGGGTCCAAACAGAGCCAGTTCCCTCGGAAATGCTTAAGGCCACTGGAACGTAACCGTATCGAGAGGGGCAGAACCCGCCACTGCTTGAAATAGGGTGCGCGCAGGCACTTGGCAAGAGGGTTGGGGGCTCTGCCCCCGGCCTTTGGCCTCCCCCGGAGTTTATTTGGGCAAGATGAAGCCTATTCGGTAACGTCCGTGATGAATTTGTAGCGGGCGAGCTCTTCGCGGAGCAGTACATAGATCTCGTCTGGCGGGGTGGTCAGCGCGTGTTGCATCACCAGCGGGTCGATGCCCATCTCGTCGAGGTAGGCCATCACTTCGCCTTGCCCGCGCTGGATGTCTTCGACAGCGAAGGCGGCGGGCAGGATCGTGCTCTGGCCGAAATAATGCTGGTGGACGCCGACGCTGGCGGTTTCGGCGATGGTGCGCGTGACGCCTGCTGCCAGAAGATAGGGGCAGGCGGAATAGCACACCTCTTCACTGCGCATTTCGGTGGCGATGTTTCTCTCGCGGATAAAGCGGCCCAGTTCCAGCGCGTCCGAGACCGATCCGCCCGATGATTGCAGGACCAGCCGTTCGGGGGCAGGCTCGGCTGCGCTGATCAGTGCGGTGATGCGGGTCGCGTCGTCGGGTGCGATGGTCCCTTCCAACCGGTAGGTGCCGCCGTCGAGTGCTGTCAGCATCAGGCGCGCGGGCAATGGCTCGGACGGGCCGAAGGGGCGCGGGCGGTCCGGATCAAAGGTGCGGCGCTGGTCACCAGGGCGCACGGGTTCGGTCAGCTGCGGCTGGGCGGGCCCAAAGGATGGCATCGACAGGCCTGCGTTCGACATATCGCCGATGATCAGAAGCAGTCCCAGCCCCAGCTGGAACACCAGAATCCCCGCAAGGATGCGCCCGACCGAAGGGAATTTCGATGCGGCAGGTGCGCTCATGCGGTGCTGTCCGGGACGGGACGCAAGGGCGCTTCGGGCGCGTCCCTCGCCACCGTTTCTTTTGCCAGGCTATCGGGCATGTTGTTCATCGCCAGTTCGACATCGCGGATTGCCCCCAGAGCGGCACGCAGTTCGGCCAGTGTCATGGTGTCATCGACAGCGGTGCCCTCGCGGCCCTGACGGATGGCGGAATGGGTGATGGCAAGGATGAACACCAGCACTGCAGGCAACAGGTCTATGGCAATAGCCCCCGCCCAGGACGGCACGAAGTTGCGCGCATAAAGGATCACCGCATCGGCGGAGGAGATCGGCGTATAGGTCACATCGGGCGGCGGGGTTTGCGCGATCACGGCGGCGGCGGCGCCTTCCAGTGTCGCGGCACGTTGGGCCAGCACGTCCAGCACGCTGGTGATCGTCGACGCCTGATCGGTGCGGATCTGCGAGGTGCTACCGTCAAGGTCGGGCAGAACCACAGACGCCGCAAGGTCCTGTGCCGCGCGTTCCACCAGCGGCGCCACGGAAAGCTGGCGCAATTGCGCGATCAGCCCGGCCAGACGCACGGTGGCTTCGGAGAACTCGACCGAGCGCGCCTCGACCGGGCCTGCCTCGACCGTCAGCGCACGCATCCGGCTGAGGATGGCGTTGCCTTCGGTAAAGGCAGCACTGACCAGCGGGGTTTGCGTGGCGATCTGTGCCTCGAGCCCGGACAGTTCGGCAGACTTTTGACGCAGGACGCGGAAAACCGCACCGCGACCGGCAAGACCCGACAGCGCGCCTGCTGCCTCCTGCTCGGACAGATCCTCGAAGGACTGGCGCACGCGGGCGACATCGCGCTCCAGACTTTGGGCGCTCAGGGCAATTTCATGGGTTTGCTCAAGGGATGACTGGTACTCCTGAACCGTGGTTGCCAGATGCTGTTCGACCGCCGCCGATCCGGCCAGAGCCGCGGCGTTCAGCCAGGACGACATTGCCACGATCGCAAGCGATCCCAGGACCATGGCGCCCATCAATCCGATACGGGCCTGCGCGGTGCGGACCGCCGGAAACAGGCGCATCATGTAGGACCAGAACACGAAGATACCCACCGACACCGCCACCGAATAGGCGATCGCGGCGAACACCGACATCGCTCCGGTGTCATCCAGCAATGACGACACTCCGAGATAGGTGTAAATGCCCGATGCCACCGCCAACACGCCAAGGGCGGTGCCGGAAAATGTATCGAGCCATGTCAGGTGGGTTTCCAACTCGCGGGCGTGTCGGACACCGCGCGCTTGGTCGTCGGTCAGGGGGCGATCAGTTGTCATGCGGGCCTTTCCGGCGTTCCATGTAGAAGAGTAACATAGATGTGCACGCGCCACCTTCCAAGGTTTCCCGCACAGGGCTTGCAAATGTTCACGGATTGTTCATATTTTTGCGCATGACGATGGTATCCGATCTTGTGGCCCTGGCACCGGGGCAGGTTCTCGCCCGCGGCGTGGCGCGGCACCTGGCGGCGCTGGGCATGGTCACCGTCGAGGAACTGGTACCCGTCCGCGGCTTGCGCGTGGATGTGATGGCGCTGGGGCCAAAGGGCGAGATCTGGGTGATCGAATGCAAATCCAGCCGCGCCGATTACATGGCGGACAGCAAATGGCGGGGCTATCTGGACTGGTGCGACCGGTTTTTTTGGGCGGTGGATGCGGATTTTCCGACCGATCTGTTGCCGGACGGCACCGGGCTGATCATCGCTGACGGCTATGACGCCGAAGTGATCCGCATGGCCCCCGAAGACAAGCTGGTCGCCGGACGTCGCAAGGTGATGGTGCAAAAATTTGCCACGCACGCGGCGCGCCGTTTGCAGGGGCTGCGCGATCCGGCGGCGTTTGCGGGGCTAGGCTGACAGGCGGTGCGCTTGGTCAGATGCTTATCCGAACGATTGAGCCAGCGCAGGGCTGCGTTTCAGCGCTTGATGGATTCGGCGGCGTTCGCGGCGGCCATGAGCTCTTCGGCGATCTCGCGGGCCTCGTCCGGCTCGAAGTCCATCGGAATCTCGGCACCGCCACCTTCGACGAACAGACGCACCATGCCCTTGTCTGTCGGGCCGATTTGCAGATTGGCTTCGATGTCGCGCTCTTTGTTGATGCCCATGATGGCCTCCGGCTGTGTCAGGCGATTGTGCTAGCGAAGACAGGCTTGATTGGCAAGCATGACAGAGGCACGGTGAAAGCATGACAGAGTTTTCGATCCGTTCCTATACGCCCCGCGATGCACCTTGGGTGTTGGCGGCACATGCGCGTCACTACGGTGAAGTCGATGGTTTCGACGATAGCTTTGGCGTGCTTGTAAATACGATTCTGCGTGATTTTGATGCGGGGCACGACCCGCAACGCGAGAGGGGCTGGATCGCAGTGGATGATGCGGGCGCACCCGTGGCCTGCATGTTTTGCGTGGCTCTGAACGCGGACACGGCCAAGCTGCGAATGTTTCTGGTGACCGAAGCGGCACGGGGCAGGGGATTGGGCTTCCGTTTGTTGCAAACCTGCATGGGGTTCGCCCGTGCGCAGGGGTATAAAGGCATGGCGCTTTGGACCCACGAGAGCCACGTCGCGGCCTGCGCGCTTTACCGGCGCAACGGCTGGCAACTGGTGCAAAGCAGGCCGGTACGTTCGTTCGGACAGGAATTGATCGAACAGGAATGGCAAATTCGCTTTTGATCGGCCTTGCCAAACCCGGATGTCTTGGTTACATCACCGCGCAGTGCCGCCTTAGCTCAGTTGGTTAGAGCGCTTGATTGTGGATCAAGAGGTCCCTGGTTCGAGACCAGGAGGTGGTACCATTACCCTTCCCCTCAGATATTGGCGTTCCTCTCATCGGGGCTTTGCCGAGTTATTTGATTATCGGGGCTTCGCCCCGGACCCCAGGATATTTCGGGCCAAAAGAAATCGGGGTCAGTCGAGGGTGATGGTTTGTTTCAGCGCTTTGCCGTCCGCAGAATAGATCAGAACCTGAGTGGGGGTGGTGATGGCGATATACTGCGGGGTCTGCGCAAATGCGGTGGGGTTTGTGCCGTCTGGCAGGGTGATGCGCTCTGGAAGCTGGGGCGTTGGCGGGCTATTGAGGCGTATTGCCATAAGCACAAAGATCGCGGCCATGCCTGCGATCATCGTGACGGTGAGAAGCGTCACCAGGCGGCGCAGGTTTTTGAGATGAGGCGGTTCGGGCAGATCGGGCGCGTCATGAGTATGAGAGTCGTGAGGATTGGACATGTCAGAGCAACTCGTTCGGTTTCGGGTGGGCGAAGCGCCGCCCGCGCGTCTTGATAAGGCGTTGGCGCGCGATGTGCCAGAGGATGCCGCATTGTCGCGCACCCGCCTTGGGCGGCTGATCGAGGACGGGTCGGTTCAGGTCAACGGTGTGGTCGTGCGCGACCCCAAGGCCAAGGTCGCCGAAGGGTCTGATGTGATGATCGCGGTGGCCGTTGCGGTCGAAAGCCATATCCAGGCCGAGGATATCCCGCTGACCATAGTCTACGAAGATGACGATCTGGTGGTGGTGAACAAGCCCGCAGGCATGGTGGTGCATCCCGCACCTGGTACGCCTTCGGGGACTTTGGTCAATGCGTTGATGCATCATTGCGGTGATAATCTGTCCGGTGTTGGCGGGATCAAGCGGCCCGGCATCGTGCACCGGATCGACAAGGAAACCAGTGGCTTGCTGGTCGTTGCAAAGTCGGATGCGGCACATCACGGGCTGGCGGACCAGTTCGCGGCACATACGGTCGAGCGCTACTACCGCGCTTTGGTCTACGGGGTGCCGGATGCCAATGATCCGCGTTTGCGCGGGATCAGGGGCGCGTCGTTCGAGCCGGGCAATATCCTGAAACTGACCACGCAACTGGCACGGCACAAGACCGACCGGCAGCGTCAGGCGGTATTGTTTCAGGGCGGGCGGCATGCGGTGACGCGGGCACGCACGGTCACGCGCTATGGCACGCCGGATGTGCTGGCGCTGATGGAATGCTGGCTGGAGACGGGCCGTACGCACCAGATTCGCGTGCATCTGTCCCACGCTGGGCACGGGCTGGTGGGCGATCCGGTCTACGGTGGCAAACGCAAACTGCCCAAGGGTGCGCTGGGCGATGCGGCACTGGCAGCGCTCAACGGGTTCTCGCGGCAAGCGCTGCATGCGGCGGTTTTGGGCTTTGTACATCCACTGAGCGGCGAAAACATGCGGTTTGAAGCCGACATGCCCGCCGACATGGCCAACCTGCTGGACGCTCTGGCCTGAACAGCTCACATTGCTCACGACGGAAACGCGCTTCGTGCGCGTTTAGGGCTTGTTAAGGGCCCTCATGGCAAAGCGTTTGAAACGGACAGCACACGTGTGCGTGAGCGCACTGTCATACGCTAACAATCCGGTAGGGTTCGTGTATGGTGATAGGCGAAAACAGATATAGGGCCACTTGTACCGGCCATATGGACGACCCATATCGATGTTAAGCCCCTAAACATGGGGCGGAGAGGACAGAGATGGCAAATTATGGAAATCTCCCGGCCCCGACGCCGGAAGGCGGTCTGAACCGCTATATGCAGGAAATCCGGAAGTTCCCTTTGCTGGAACCCGAAGAAGAATACATGCTGGCCAAACGCTGGGTCGAAGAGCAGGACACGGCGGCGGCGCACAAGATGGTGACCAGTCACCTGCGGTTGGCGGCGAAGATCGCCATGGGCTATCGTGGTTACGGTCTGCCGCAGGCCGAGGTGATTTCGGAGGCCAACGTGGGCCTGATGCAGGCGGTCAAACGCTTTGACCCCGAGCGCGGCTTTCGGCTGGCGACCTATGCGATGTGGTGGATTCGCGCCTCGATTCAGGAATATATCCTGCGATCCTGGAGCCTTGTGAAGCTGGGCACCACTTCGGCGCAGAAGAAACTGTTTTTCAACCTGCGCAAGGCCAAGGCCCGCATCGGTGCGTTGGAAGACGGCGACATGCGCCCCGAGAACGTCAAACGCATCGCCACTGATCTGGGCGTGACCGAAGACGAAGTGATCAGCATGAACCGGCGGATGTCGGGCGGGGACGCGTCGTTGAACGCCACCGTCGGCTCTGAGGGCGAGGGCACGATGCAATGGCAGGACTGGCTGGAGGACGAAGATGCCGACCAGGCCGCGGACTACGAAGAGCGCGACGAGTTGACCGTGCGCCGCGAGATGCTGACCGAAGCGCTGGATGTGCTGAATGATCGTGAAAAAGATATCCTGACCCAGCGGCGGCTGTCCGATCAGGCGGTGACGCTGGAGGATCTATCGGGCCAGTATGACGTCAGCCGCGAACGTATCCGCCAGATCGAAGTGCGTGCGTTCGAAAAGCTGCAAAAGCGGATGCGCGATCTGGCCAAGGAAAAGGGCCTGATGGCCACGGCCTGATCGCTTCTGCCGGACCTAAAATGAAATGCTCTGCCCCGTGAGGGGCGGGGCATTTTTTGTTGTGAAAGGGTGTTGAGCGGCGGCCCCGAGGCTTTGAGACCTCGGAGCGCTTTCAAATTACCCTTGAGCTGCAAAAACATAGGCGGCGTAGCCGAACAGGGCCGCCACCCCGACCCCGCGTCCGATGACGGGACGCGTGAGAAGAAGTGCGGTCAGGATCAGCGAAACCGCAATCGTGATCGGCAGGTCGAACGTCAGGAACCGGTCCGCGACCGGAATGGGCGCGATCAGGGCCGTTACCCCGAGAATACCCAGCACGTTGAAGATGTTGGACCCTACGATGTTGCCGATGGCAATCTCCGACTGGCGCCGGAACGCTGCGATGACTGAGGTCGCAAGCTCGGGCAGCGATGTGCCGACGGCGACGATTGTCAGCCCGATGAAGGCCTCGGACGCACCAAAACTGCGCGCGATCGAAACGGCACCATCCACCAGAAACCGTGCGCCGAACATCAACACGACCAGCCCGCCGATGACCCAGAGCGCTGAGACCAGAACCGATGTCGGGGGCGTGGCGTCGAAGTCTTCCGCAGGCGAGTCTCCGGGTTTGAGGTAGGCCCAGGTCAGGTAGCAAACCAGTGCTGCCAACAGCGCAAGCCCCGGCAAACGCCCGATTTCCCCCATCCAGAAGATCGGGACCAAAGCGCACACGGCTGCGACCATCACGGCGGTATCCCGGCGCAGGGTGGCGCCCGTGACGACGATCGGCCAGACAAGGCTGGTGACCCCCACGATCAGCAAGATGTTCGCGATGTTCGATCCGATGATGTTGCCCACGGCGATGTCCGGCACCCCGCGCAATGCGGCATCTACGGACACCAGAAGTTCCGGCGTGGATGTGCCGAACCCGACGACGGTCAGGCCGATCAGCAATGGCGGGATCGCCATGCGCCGCGCGATGCCGACACTTCCGCGCACCAGTGCTTCGCCGCCCAGGAAGAGCCCGACAAGTCCGGCGAAAACGTAAAAATAATCCAACTCAGCAGTCCTTGGGTGAGATGTGTTTCATCCTTGGGGAAATAGGAATTGCGCTGGGGGCACTACAACCCCCGGAATGGAAAAACACTGAAAATAAAGTCATATAGGGCAAGCCATGCGGCGACAGGAATAGCTTGCGCCCCATGGGTCTGGTGGATGATAACAACCATAATTCAGCAACAGGCGGGGCGTGGATGAGCAAGATAGTCTTTCATGTGCCACGGTCGTGGCTGGGGCCCTTGGGTGGCGGTCTGATGCCGTTCTACACACGCTTGACCGAAGGGCTGACGGCACTGGATGTGAGCTGCGAGGTTATCGATCTGGACCGCGAAACGGTGATGGCCGAGGTCGAAGCGGATGACGCATTCCACGTCATCAATCACGGTCGTTTCGAGCATCCGCGCGTTCTGAACGCGGGCGTGGCCTATATCTATCCGTTCTGGAACGTGGACCCCAAAGGCATCCGCGCGTTTTCGTCCATCGCCAGCCAGTCGTTCAACCCCGCACAAATCGAAACCGAGGAAGCACGCGCGTTCTTTCGCAAGCTCAAGGCGCGCTTGGTCGGCGCGCGCACTTCGCGGTATGAGCAGCCCGAGGAAGAGGCGGACCTGCCCGATGGCGGCACGGCCGTGTTCTTGCAGTCCGAAGCGCACCGCAGCGTGGGCGAAACCATGTGGATCAACCGCTGGGACATGCTCAAGGGGGTGCTGGACGCGGATCTTGGCCCCGTGGTGGTCAAACCGCATCCGCGCGACACCGATCGCAAGACACGCGCACGGCTGAAAAAGATGGCGGGTGTGACGGTCAGCGACGGAAACATTCACGATATCATTGCGGCGAGTGACCGCGTCGTCACCATCAACTCTGCCGTAGGGATCGAGGCCTATCTGCACCGCAAGCCGGTAATTCTATGCGGGCAGGCCGATTTCGCCCACATCGCGGACGAGGCGCACGACCCTGCGGAACTGGTAGATCTGCTGCGGGCGGAACCGGCGCGGCGGGCCTATGACAAATATATCTGGTGGTATTTTGCCCACCAATGTCTCAGCACGACCGAGCCGCATCTGGCCCGACGGTTCATCGACCGCGTGCGCGCGGCGGGTTTTGCGATCTGAACGCAGGTTCAGGCACCCTGTTCATCCGCGTCCAGCGTGACGATACGTCTCGCGATCATGCCGCCGGTTGCTGCACTCTCGGGCATCAGATCGTCGGCAAAGGGTGACGTAGGCGCATAGCCACCCTACATATGCTTCAATGACGGAGGAAATGTTATGGCCGGTGGATGGGCAAAAGACGGCGCGGTATCTGAACAGATCGAAGCGTCGATCAACGACGAACTGGCGCGGCTTAAGGCGCGCAAGGCACCGTCAGGCGAAAGCCTGAAGTTCTGCGCGGAATGCGAAGAGGAGATTCCCGAACGGCGACGTGTCGCACTGCCGGGGGTCAAGCTTTGCGTTGACTGCGCATCGGAACGCGACGGACGCCCACAGGATCGCGGCGGGTTCAACCGACGCGGATCGAAGGATTCGCAGTTGAAATAGTGGCCAGCGGAATCCGCAGGATGTGCTGCGGCCCCGCGTCGCCCTGCAGCCACTGCTCGCCAGTGTCTGCAAAGCCACCCTTGAGATAGGCGCGCACAGCACCAGGGTTGCGCAGGTTGACCGTCAGCCACAGGCTACAGGCCTTCGGATAGTGGCGGGCCAGATGCGCTGGCAGCGCACGGCACACTGCCTGACCGATACCCTGACCCTGACGGTTTGCATCCACCATCACCGTGCGCAGGCCAAGGCCGGTCGGCGGTGCGAAGTCGTGCACGGTGTTATACCCTTGGTCGATCTTGAAGAACCCCACCACAGCCGTGCCGTCCGTGATCGCATAGCGATCCACGTCGGGATTGGCGGTGGCAAAGGCTTCTTCAATCGTGCCCGAGAACTTCACCTGATCGGGATGCACAGCAAGTTGCGCCACGCGGTGCAGGTCGTCTTGCGACAGGGGCAGAAATTCAATCATGTGACGACGTCCGGGCGTTCAAGGTCTCAAAAAAAGACCGGCGCGGCGGATATCCCGCGCCGGTCCCCAAAAATCAGTCTTCCATCGCTTCCAATTCGTCGATGAAGCCCGAAATCATCGCCAGACCCTTGTCCCAGAACGCCGGGTCTGACGCATCCAGACCAAAGGGTGCCAACAGCTCCTTGTGGTGCTTCGAGCCGCCTGCGCGCAGCATGTCGAAATATTTGTCTTCGAACCCTTCGGCGCCTTCCTCGTAGACGGAATAAAGCGCGTTCACCAATCCGTCGCCGAACGCATAGGCATAGACGTAGAACGGCGAGTGGACGAAGTGCGGGATATAGGCCCAGAAGTGTTCGTATCCGTCCATGAAATCAAAGGCGGGCCCAAGGCTTTCGCCCTGAACGCTCATCCACAATTCGCCGATGTCCTCGGGGGTCAACTCGCCACCACGCCGCGCCGCGTGCAGCTTGCATTCGAAATCGTAGAACGCGATCTGACGCACGACCGTGTTGATCATATCTTCGACCTTGCCCGCCAGCAGCACCTTGCGCTGCGCGTTGGTCTTGGCCCCGTCCAGCATCTTGCGGAACGTCAGCATCTCGCCAAAGACCGATGCGGTTTCGGCCAGCGTCAGCGGCGTCGACGACAGCATTTCGCCCTGATCGGCGGCCAGAACCTGATGCACACCGTGGCCCAGCTCGTGCGCAAGCGTCATTACATCGCGCGGTTTGCCCAGGTAGTTCAGCATCACGTAGGGGTGCACGTCCGTCACGGTGGGGTGGGCAAAGGCACCGGGCGCCTTGCCGGGTTTTACCGGCGCGTCGATCCAGCCCTTGGTAAAGAACGGCGCCGCAATCTCGCCCATGCGCGGATCGAACGCTGAATAAGCGTCCATCACGGTCTTTTCGGCAGCCTCCCATGACACCGGCTTGGGGTCTTCCAGCGGCAGCGGCGCGTTGCGGTCCCAGACCTGCATGCGGTCCAGCCCAAGCCATTTGCGCTTGAGCTCGTAATAGCGGTGGCTGAGTTTG
>JAGXHE010000110.1 GCA_024636445.1 Sulfitobacter sp. | reverse complement strand
GAACCGCCGCAGAATGGTCCGCGAGGTCGAGAATTTCGCATCCAGCAGCGGCGCGCGCTTCTGCTCGGTGCTGAGCAGGATGAACTGCCGGTTCACGCCGCCCTTGTTCAGATACAGCGGATCGCCCAGATCAGCGCCCACTTCCGGCGAAAAGCCCGAAATGTCGATGTAGAAATCCGTAAGCGTGGTGCGCCTGCCCGTCAGATGCTCCAGCGCGCGGTTATAGCGCTCGACCAGCGCGGGGCTGGTGACGGGGTAGAGGTTGCCGAACATGAGACCGAGGCGGATGAGGCGGTTCATTGTACGCTCACGTCTAACTTAAGCTCTTGAACTATTTCGTCCCACATGTTGTCGGTTTCCAATATCGCATCAACCAACTTCGTATAGCGGCCTCCAATCGATACATACGGCTCGACGCCCATCTCTCCTCGCAACAAGGCATTAAGGTCCATTTTGACTCCCGAATTCCAATTTGGATCTATTGACGCGCGAGTGATGACTGCATGTTTGCTCTTATTGGCTAGATCTCGGACATTTTTCCATTGACCAAAATTGCCGAGCAATTGATCCAAACGAGTTCTCTCAACTTTACCAGTTTTTATAAGCCAATCACGCATTGAGTGCGCCCAAATGAAATACGCTTTCGCAAAATCATCCGCCTCCGTGCCTTCGACAATCCAACCATTTTCGGCCTGTTCAACTTTGCCATTCGCAACCGAGAGCGCGCGAACTTTCCAGCGTTTCATAGCGTGATAATGCTGTTGCCATTTCTCCATGGTGATATCGTTTCACTCCGCAAATCTTATATTTAAAGGCCTAAGCGAGCATCCCATTTTTCAACTCACCCCCGCCCCTCCAGATACCGCTTCTTCGCCGCTTCCTGCCGACCAAAGTCCCGCACCAACGCGTCAATCGCCACCTCGTCCGACTTGTCCGCATAGCGGAACTCGCTATCCGCGTAGCGGTTGATCTCCTGTATCACCATGTCCACCGTAATCGGCTGGCGCAGCTCGGCGATCATGTCCTTCTTGGCGTCATAGCCCTTGAACAGGAACAGCTCGGGGTTCTCCATCCACGCGTCTGGCAGCTCGAAATCCATCGCCCGCACCTTCACCGCATCGGTGATGTTCTTGATCGCACGGCCCGTAAAGCGCGGGTCCGCCTCCTGTATCGCCTTCAGGTAGGTCCCCAGCTTGGCAATCGTGTCCAGCGTGCCGATCTGGTCGTGCACCCGGTCAAACACCTGCATCAACCCCGCCTCATGCGGGCGGCTGTGGCTTTCGAACGACGCAGCGACAGCCGATTTGATCTCTTGTGCCGAAAACACCTGATGCTGGCCCACCGGAATGTCGTGGTTCTTGCCCATCAGCAGATAGAGGATGTCGATGTAGTCCTCGCGCGTTTGCGGCCCGTCGACCAGAAACCGCGCCCCCGCCCGCTGGCGCAGCGCGTCGTCGACATTCTCGGGGTAATTCGAGAACATGCCAAAGGTGCAGTTGCCCCGCACCACCGTATTGGCCCCGGCAAAGCTTTCCATCAGCACCGCCGTGATCTCCAGCTGGCCGGTGCTCGACTGCCGGTCGCCGCGCTTGCCCGCCAGCTGGTCGATGTCGTCGATGGTGCCGAACCCGATGGCCTGCGGGTCGATCACCGTGTTGATGAACGCCTTGGCGTTCTGCCCCGACTTGCCCTGATAGCTGTCGATGTTGTCGGTGCTCAGGTTCTGATAGCGGAAAGGATAGCCCGCAACGGCGCAATAATCATGGATCAGCCCCGCCATCATCTGGATCAGCGTGGTCTTGCCCGTGCCCGGCTTGCCGTCGCCCATGAAGGTAAAGATGAACCCGCCCAGCTCGGCAAAGGGGTTCAGCTTGCGGTCGAAATCATAGGCCATCAGCATCTTGGCCAGCTTCATCGCCTGATATTTGGCGATGTGGTTGCCCACGACCTCGTTGGGCTTCTTGAAGGTCATCGTCAGCTTGGTCGACGTCGCCTTGGTCGCGGGGGTAAAGCCCGCCACGGTGAAATCATCCGCTTCGACATGCCAGACCGCATTGGTGAACCCCGCCAGACGCGGCGCCTCCTGCGCACGCAGGGCGACCTTCTCCATCAGCGCCTCGGCAAAGGCAGCAACCGTCGCCACCAGACGCGTGTCGTCAGATGCATGTGCGGCGATGTCCTGATCCAGCTCCCACAACGCGCCATGCAGGGCAATCTGACCGTTGTCAGTCAGCATTTCCTGCACATCGCCCACCTCGACGGTCACCTCGGACTGGTGCGACGACACTAGGAAAGCAACAGCATTCCCAAACACATATAACGTCACCAGCGCCTCACCCGCCAGCAGTTCCGAAAACTCCGATCTGCGCGCCTGCGCCAGGTTGCCCTCAAGGTTCGCACGCTTCAGATCGCCCAAGCCCGACACGTCGGCATAGTTCTCGGCCACCGCCAGCGCGATGGAAATCGCCCGCCGCAATGCGTTCAGCACCGTCGCCTGCAAGGGCGAGACCAGCGTATCCTCAGCCCCCTCGACCGTCGCAATCAGCTGTACCGCCCCCGCCACCGTGCTGCGCCGCGTCACCAACCCCGGTGTCGTGGTCCGAAACCGCCGCCGCGTACCGATGCCCGAAGACACCTCCTGCCGCGCGGCCTCGACCGCCTTGCCGATCCGCGGCGCGTGGTCGAACCCCTGCAACATCGCCAAAGCCATCGCATAATGCGCGGTGATCTCTTCCTCGCGCAGCTCCATCTGATCGGCTGTCTGGCTCATCTTGTTCCCTCAATCTTCATCTTGCAAAATAAACTCCCCCCGGAGGGCCCGACTGCTGCAAACGTCCCGCTCAATACCGCAGCACCCGACCCGCATCGCTGACCACGAACTTGGCCACCGACCGAAACCCTGGCGGGTTCAATTCTTCCAACACCTGATAGGGCCGCTGCGGCAGGATGATGCTGCGCTCCATCCGCGTGGTGCCGGTGTCGGCCCCGCGCCCTGCGAAAGGGTCCAGCTTGAAAATCTCGCGCTCGACGGATGAAAACCAGCCTGCGCGTTCCTCGACCACACGGTCGGACAGCAGATCTTCTTCGGTCCAGACCAGCGCCCAATCCTGCCCGTCTGGCGCACGGGCCTGCGACAGCACTTCGCCAATCGGCCCCGACTGCCGGGTGAACGCGTCCGAATACATCGGCCCCACGTGGAACCGGCGCAGGCGTTTGGGGTGCAGGTCGTTGAAATCCTCGTCAAAGCCTTTGGCGATGGTCATCAGTTTCAGACCGCCCAAAGACTGCGCCATCAGATGCGCCTGCACTTCGGGCCAGCGCCGCTGGTCCTTGGGCAAGGCAGTGCGGCCCGTGTCCTCAAGCTCCATCATGTAGATCACCGGCAGGTTCACCTGACTGTCGTAGACCGCCCAGTGCATCCGAAACACCCGCCGTTCACCGACGTTGCGCAGCCATTCAATGTCAGGATCGTTGCGCGGCCAGAACAGTTTGCCCCTAATCAGTTCCTCGTAATACAGCCGCTGGGACAGGGCAAATTGCAGCTTGGTCGGCACCGCCCGGTCGCCCAGAATGACGTTCACCATCTGCGCCTTCAGCTCGTCCACGGACGGCATTCCGCGCAGGTGTTTTTCCGCCTGAAGCGCGTCCGAGGCCATGGTGATCAGCTCGTCCGCCGCCGGAAATCCGCTTTCACTTGCGTCGATCGACAGTGATCCGAAAAATCGTCCGGTGTCGCGCCCGACCAGCAGGTATTTCAGGCTCAGCGCCTTGAACGTGTAGTTCAGTGCTGACGCATAGCCGACAAGGATGTTCACCTCTTCGCGGCTCAGGGTACCCTCGGCCTCCATCACGCCCGCGACGCGGGTCATATGGGCCATGATCGCTTCGAACTTGCGGAAATACCGGCGCGAGGCGAAAAGATCGGTCAGGCCGATGGTGTCACTCTGGACCGTCATCGTTCAGAATGCCCCCTTCGACCCGCTCACCCGCCGTACGCGTTGCTGTCGTGTTTCTTCACGATGGCCTCGAACCGGCGGGCAAAGCGTTCGTCCGCCTTGGCCTTTTGTTCCAGCACGTCGCGGGCAAAGACCATGTGGCCCTCGTGCGCCTCCAGCATGTCGGCCATCCGGGTGTTTGTTGCGGCACCGATGCCCGCCATCGCGGTTTGCGCCTCCTGGTCGGTTTTCACGCCGATTTCGTTGATGCGGTGTGCCACATCCTGCTGCTGTGCGGTTTTCAGCGATTTGGTCAGCGCATCGTACAGAACCACACGTTGCTTGGTGTCTGTCTGCAGCTTGTTGATCAGCACCATCTGCGTCGCCGCCTGATTTTGCAGCGAGTCGATCCAGGTCTTGCCCTTTTCGATATAGCGCTCCAGCGTCTGGCTTTTGGCCAGCTTGACCTGTTCGGTCTGCACCATCTGATTGTACTGGCTGTTCTGCTCGGCCAGCTCGGTTTCCAGCTTGGTGCGCGCCGCCGCATCGGTTTCCGAGGCGATCTTGTTTTCCAGACTGATGATCTTGGGGTCCATCGCCTTGATGTCGTTTTGCAGGGCAGACAATTCCTGAACCGTCATTTCGCGCTCGTCCAACGTTTCGGTCAGGTTGGTTTCAACCTTGACCTTCTGCTCTTCCAGCATGGTCAGCTGGCCTTGCAAAAGTTGCACGATGATGTCGGATTTCGAGATCAGGTCCTGCAGCTTGTCGTCGATCGACGCGGTGCGCACACGTTCCTGCCGCATGCTGTCGGATTTCGCGCGCGAAAAGATGCCAACAACGCTTTCCCAGCCGGTCTTGTTGCGCATCTCGTCGAAGTCCTTGGAGAAGGCGGATGTCACATCGTCCAGACCCATGATCAGCTCGGCGATGTTGGCGTTCATAACATCGGTGTGGGCGTGCACATCTTCGAGGGTGGCGTTTTCGATGTCGATCATCGCGTCGTCGCCCGCCTTCATCTTGGCGCGCGCGGTTTCGATGCGGCTGGTAAGTTCGCTGATCTTTGCCTGTGCTTCGGCAACCTGCGACTGAGACTCGCGCACTTGCGCGTCAAAATTGGCCATGAAATTTCCCTCGTATCAATATGTTGCCATCAATATAGGCAATGTTACATGCATTTACATCAGGCCGAGACCGGATTTTGCAAAAACTCTCGCAAATCCGGCGATCAAAGGAAAGAACCAAGCGTATCGGCCAAACGCAAAACGCAAAATGCAAGGCCCGAGGGGGGGGCCTTGCGCTGATACAAGCGGAGCGTTCAGCCCACCACGTTGAAATCGGGCCCATAGGGATAGCCGGTGATATTCTCGGCCCCGTCTGCGGTGATGATCAGGATATCATGTTCGCGGTAACCGCCCGCGCCCGCAGCACCCTGCGGCAAGGTCAGCATCGGCTCCATCGAGATCACCATGCCCTCTTCGATCACCGTATCCACGTCCTCGCGCAACTCCAGCCCGGCCTCGCGGCCATAGTAATGCGACAGCACACCGAACGAGTGGCCGTAGCCAAAGGTCCGGTATTGCAGCAGTTCGCGCGCCGCGAAAAACGCGTTGATCGCGTGGGTGACCTCTGCGCAGGTCGCGCCCGGTTTCAACAGGCTCATACCGTATTCGTGGGCGGCGACGTTCGCCTCCCAGACCTTCCGCGATGCCGCGTCGACCTCGCCAACGAACATCGTGCGTTCCAGCGCCGTGTAATAGCCCGAGATCATCGGAAACGTGTTCAATGACAGGATGTCGCCATGTTCCAGCACCCGCGCGGTGACGGGGTTGTGCGCGCCGTCGGTGTTCAGCCCCGACTGGAACCAGACCCATGTGTCGCGGTATTCCGCATCGGGAAAGCGGCGGGCAATCTCCAGCTCCATCGCGTCGCGCCCAGCCATCGCCACGTCGATCTCGCGGGTGCCTGCGCGCACCGCATCGCGGATGGCATATCCACCCACATCGGCGACAGCAGCGCCCGCGCGGATCAGGTCCAGTTCCGCCGCACTCTTGTGCATCCGCTGGCGCATCGTTGCGGGGGCAATGTCCAGCGCCCGCGATGGCGACAGAAACGACATCAGTTTGCCGTGCTGGTCCAGCGTCATGTGGTCGCCTTCAAAGCCGATCACGCCGCCGGTTCCGGCAACAGATGCCACCGCGCGCCAGAAATTGTCGCGGGTCCAGTCGGTATAGGTGATCGCATCGCCATGGCTGCGCCGCCACGGCTGGCCTGCGTCGATGCCCGCCGAGATGGTCACGACTTCGGCAGAAGTTACCACCAGCGCATAGGCGCGGCCGAATGAACAATAGGTGAAGCCCGAGTAATACGAGACGTTGTGCATCGACGTCAGAACGGCGGCGCTGACGCCTGCGTCGGCCATGATGGTGCGCAGTCCGGCAATCCGCGCGTCATATTCGGCACCTGCAAATTGCAGGGGTGCTTTGGTACCATTGTGCACGCGGTGAAAATCCGGGCGCCCGGCGCTGAAAATGGGGTTTTGAATGGTCATGAAAGACCCTCCTTTACAGAAAGATCCCGGCGTTCAGGACATTTTTACAAGAGGGCACCGGCGACGCCATCGCGCGGTCTGCTCTCTTCATAGCGCATTTCGCGCGGCGGCAAAAGCCGTCAACGGACCCTTGCGCGTGCCGGAAACGACCTTTTGCAAAAAGGTATCGCAACCGGCGGCGCGCCGATCTGCTAGCCCAGCAGAATATCCAGCATGGCGCTGTCTGCCTTGGTCAGCGGATCGACCACGTCGAAATGATGCTTGTCCGCCGCGATGTGGTGCCCACACCCCCATGCCTCGGCCAGCCAGCGCGCCTGATCCACAAACGCGGGCCGCTCGGCACCGCCAACCCAGACCGTCACGTCATAATGAGGCACAGGTTGATGAACCGGGCTTTCGGCCTGTGCCATCGCCGCGTCCATCTGGAAATCGTCGTTCATCGTGGTCAGCAGCAGCGGCTCAAGATCCGACAGCGGCGAGATCGGCATGACGTGGCGCACCCGTGCGGAAACGTCCGCAGGCAACATGCCCGGCGCGCACATCCGTGCCACCTGATGCCCGCCTGCGCTGTGTCCGGCCAAGGCCAATGGCCCGCCGGTCTGCGCGGCGATCACCTGCACCGCCTGTGCGATCGACTGGGTGATACCGGCAATGCGCACGTCAGGGCACAGCTCGTATCCCGGCAAGGCCACAGTCCAGCCACGCGCCACGGCGCCCGATGCCAGATGCGACCAGACCTGCGGCGACAACATCCGCCAGAACCCGCCGTGCACGAAGATCAGCGTGCCCTTGGGCGGGCCTTCGGGCTGGAACAGATCGAAGGTCTGGCGGGCGCTGGGACCGTAGCGCAAACCCGTCTGCGCCCGCGCGCCCAAGGCATCGCGAAACGCCGCCGCATCCCGCGCCCAGAGGTCGGGAAAGCTGGCCCCGTCCGGAATATGCGCCGCGTTGGCATAGGCATCGTCGTTCACTGGCATGTCATCTCTCCCGCGTCTGGAACTGGACATTCATAGCAGGAGTTGGTTTTGCTGCACGAGACCAAATCTGGAGAGATGCAATGCCAAGTGCAAATACCGACCTGAAAAGCCTGTTGAAAGACCCCTCGCTGCTGGAAACACGCGCCTATGTGA
Source organism: Sulfitobacter sp. (assembly GCA_024636445.1). GTDB lineage: Bacteria > Pseudomonadota > Alphaproteobacteria > Rhodobacterales > Rhodobacteraceae > Pseudosulfitobacter. Next base: position 13,328 of record JAGXHE010000110.1, on the reverse strand, counting down.
ACGGCAAATGGATCGACGGGGACGACGGCACATTCGATGTGACCAACCCCGCGCGCGGCGACGTGATCGCACAGGTGGCCAACCTGTCGCGTGCGCAAGTCGCCGGTGCCATCGACGCCGCCGAAGCCGCGCAAAAGGAATGGGCCAGCTGGACCGGCAAGGAACGCGCCGCCGTCATGCGCAAGTGGTTCGACCTGATGATGGAAAACCAGGACGATCTGGGCACCATCCTGACCGCCGAACAGGGCAAGCCATTGGCCGAAGCCAAGGGCGAGGTCGCCTATGGTGCCAGCTTTATCGAGTTTTTCGGCGAAGAGGCCAAGCGCAATTACGGCGAGACCATCCCCGGCCACCAGCGCGACAAACGCATTACGGTGATCAAGCAGCCCATCGGCGTTGCCGCCTCGATCACGCCGTGGAACTTTCCCAATGCGATGATCACCCGCAAGGCTGGCCCCGCTCTGGCCGCAGGCTGCGCCTTTGTCGCGCGCCCGGCCGCTGAAACGCCGCTCAGTGCCATCGTCATGGGTGTGCTGGCCGAACGCGCGGGCATCCCTGCGGGCGTGTTCAACGTGGTACCGTCGTCGTCTTCTTCTGCCGTGGGCAAGGAGTTCTGCGAGAACCCCAAAGTGCGCAAGCTGACCTTTACCGGATCGACCGAAGTGGGCCGCATCTTGCTGAAACAGGCCGCCGATCAGGTGATGAAGTGCTCGATGGAGCTGGGCGGCAACGCGCCGTTCATCGTGTTTGACGACGCCGATCTGGACGCCGCCGTCGAAGGCGCGATCATGTGCAAATTCCGCAACAACGGCCAGACCTGCGTCTGCGCCAACCGGATTTACGTGCAGGCCGGTGTATATGACGCCTTTGCGCAAAAGCTGAAGGATCGCGTGTCGCAGATGAAAGTCGGCGACGGCTTGGAAAGCGGCGTGGAACTGGGCCCGCTGATCAACGCCGATGCGTCTGAAAAGGTGATCGAGCACATCAAGGACGCCAAGGCCAAGGGCGGCAAGGTCATCCTGGGCGACGCGCAGGACGACATGACCGGCAACTTCTTCGCGCCCACGATCATCACCGGCGTGACGCAAGATATGAAAGTGGCCACGGAAGAAACCTTTGGCCCGCTGGCACCACTGTTCAAGTTCGAGGATGAGGACGAGGTGATCGCGATGGCCAACGACACGATCTTTGGTCTGGCGTCCTACTTCTTCGCCAAGGATCTGAGCCGCGTCTACAAGGTGGCCGAAGCGCTGGAGTACGGAATCGTCGGCGTGAACACCGGGATCATCAGCACCGAAGTCGCCCCCTTTGGCGGCGTGAAACAGTCGGGTCTGGGCCGCGAAGGCAGCCATCACGGCATGGAAGATTACCAGGAAATGAAATACATCTGCATGTCTGTCTGAGCCGGAAAGCAGCCGAAAAGCATCAAGGGGCGAACCTGTACGGTTCGCCCCTTTTTATGTACATCATACTTCAGAAAACGTCAGCCAAGGCCCGGATCAGTTGACCGACTTGGCGTCCACGACGTCCTTGCCGATGGACTTTTTGCTGGCCGAAATCTCGATCTGGCGGGGTTTCAGCGCCTCGGGCACTTCGCGGTGCAGATCGATGTGCAGCATCCCGTCGGCGTGCGATGCACCCGTCACGACCACGTGGTCGGCCAGATGAAAGCGACGCTCGAACGCGCGGGTGGCGATGCCACGGTGCAGATAGCTGCGTTCGGTGTCTTCGTCTGCTTTGCGCGCTGAGACGATCAACGCCTTTTCGCGCACTTCGACAGACAGATCCTGATCAGAGAACCCGGCGACGGCGATCGAAATGCGGTAAGTGTCGTCGTCGGTTTTCTCGATGTTGTAGGGCGGATAGCTGTTCTGCGCGTGGTCGTTTGTCAGAACGCGGTCCATCATGTCGGCGATCTGGTCAAAGCCGACGCTGGAGCGGTAAAGTGGTGCAAAATCAAAGGTTCGCATAGGTGTCATCCTCTTGAAGTGAGCGATTTCATATCAGGCCCTCCATCAATGGACGGGCCCGTTTTGCAAATACCGGAACCCTGTTGAGGCATTCCGATGCAGCAAATGTGGGGATGGAATTCGCGGTTTCAAGACCTGTTCAAAAGGGGCCGTGCGCCGCCCATCAAGGTTTGACGAATTTTGCACCGGTGTCGTTGCGCACACCGACGCGAATGCGGTTCGCGTTAGGCGATGCGCTTTGTTGAAATCCGCCACCCGCGATCAATGCCGAGCGCAGTTCTTCCAATGGTTCGGCCAGCGACGTGCCCAGGGACACGTTCTTTCCGTCAAGCTCTGCCTTGGCGGATACGACCGACACGATACTGGCCTCGCCGCCCTCAAGGCTGAAGATCGGCGCGCCGGATGATCCGAAATCGACGCTGCACGAGGTGACCAGGACGCCCTCCTGACGCGACAGCACTTCGCACACCTCTTGCAGCGACGGCACTTCCGAGCGGGACTTGGCATAGCTGACCACTGCCACCCGGTCACCGGTGGCGGGCTGCACCGCAGTCCCGAAAGGGCGAATGGAGGTGTTGCGAATGGGGTGGCTCAGTTCCAGCAGCGCCAGATCGTTGCGCACACGTGCGGACGAAACCTCGCCATCGTAGACATAGGCCGGATGCACCACAGCGCGCCGGACATTGCGGTAAGCCGAGGCGCGCCCGTTGCGCCATCCGGCCAGAAACTCGATCTTTTCATGGGCGATGGGCTGTTTGCTGCGCTTGTCGAAAAGACAATGCGCCGCCGTCAGCACCAGATCGGGTGTGATCAACGTGCCGGTGCAAAAGCCGACACCGCCCAGATCCAGCCGCCCGACGGCATCCCATTCGCGACCGGTGTTCGTCGTCTCAAGCCTGCGCAGGTCTGCGTCCTGAGCAGCAGCCGACGACGCGACCACAAGGGCCATCAAAACCAATGACATCCAACGCCGCATTCACTTCTCCCCCAAGTACCTACTCCGCCTAAGCGTGCGATACGGCAGGAATATGGCAATGTTGAAATTTCAGCGCAGAATTGGCACCGGGTTCGGACTTTGCAAATTGCGCGTCAGCGCAGGGGGTTTTGGTCCACCCGTGGCCCAATCCAGCAGCTCGACGGTGTGGACCACGGGAATCCCTGTCGCGCTGCCGATCTGCATCATGCACCCGATGTTGCCTGCGGCGATGATATCGGGGTTCTTGGCTTCAAGCGTGCGGACCTTGCGCGTCTTCAACTGGGCCGAAATCTCCGGCTGCATCAGGTTGTAGGTGCCCGCCGACCCGCAGCACAAGTGGCTGTCCGCCGGTTCGACCACACCGAACCCTGCCATCTTGAGCAATGTCTTGGGGTGGGTCTTGATCTGCTGGCCGTGTTGCAGCGAACAGGCCGCGTGGTAGGCAACGGTCACCGCCCGAGTGCTGTCGTGCGGCCCTTCGGCATCCGTTCCGGCAATGCCCATCGCGGCCATGTTGGGGCTGCGCGCGATATGTTCGGGCGTCATCAACTGTACCAGCAATTCGCTGATATCCATCGTTTTTTCGGCAACACGCTTGGCGTCACCCTCAAGGTCGGTGCGCGCAAACATATGGCCGTAGTCCTTCACCGTCGTGCCGCAGCCCGAGGTGTTGATCACAATCGCGTCCAGTCCGTCGCCATCCATTTCAGCAGTCCATGCGGCGATGTTCCTGGCCGCCGCCGCGTGGCTTTCGCTGCTTTTGCCCATGTGGTGCGTCAACGCCCCGCAACAGCCTGCGCCCTTGGCCACCACCACCTCGCAGCCCAGCCGCGTCAGCAGGCGGATGGTCGCGTCGTTGATGTCGGTGTTCAGCGCCTTTTGCGCGCAGCCCGTCATCAGCGCCACCCGCTTGGTGCGCGGCGCTGTGGGTGCAAAGCTTTGCGGATCGTCGTTGCGGCTGACCGGCGGCACCTGTTTCGGGGCCATCGCGATCATCGCACGCAGGCGCGGGTCGGGCAGCAGACCCGCAAAGGGCCGCGCCATCTTGGCCCCCAGCAGGGCCACCCGAAACCGTGTCGGATAGGGCAGCACCCGCGCCAGCACCCAGCGAAGGGCACGGTCGCTGAGGGGGCGTTTGTAGTTGTCCTCGATATATTCGCGCGCCTGGTCCACCAGATGCATATAATGCACCCCCGATGGGCAGGTCGTCATACACGCCAGACACGACAGGCAGCGATCGATGTGCTTGACCGTCTTTTCATCCGGCACACGTTCGTTTTCCAGCATGTCCTTGATCAGGTAGATGCGCCCGCGCGGGCTGTCCAGCTCGTCACCCAGCACTTGGTACGTGGGGCAGGTGGCGGTGCAAAATCCGCAATGCACGCAAGACCGCAAGATCTGGTTGGCGCGTTGGATTTTCGGGTCCTGCATCTGCTCGGGCGTGAATGTTGTTTGCATCGTCTCTCTTTCAACTGCTCATCAGCCGGGCCGCAGCCAGACCGAACCATGGCACCGTCGTGCCCATCGCGCCGATCACACTGGTCCAGCGGCGCATCGCCTGACCGTGATCGACCTGTCGCAACGCCAGTGCGGCCAGCGCCAGGACCGCAATCCATGCCGCCCAGATCAGCACCATGCCGATCCATAAGGCCCAGATATTTGCCGCCCAAGGGACCGGCGCCAGAAATTGCAGCCACAGGCTGGCTGCGATGATCACCACCACAAAGGCGGACAATCTGAAAAAGCTCGCAGGCAACGACGGCAAGCGCATCAGCCTCAGAAAGACCCAAGGCCCAAGCGCGAAGACGACCACGAACAGGATCAGCCACATTGCCATCACGCCGCGAGCGTCCGGCGGGCGTTCAAAAGACCGCGTGGGTCAAACCGCGCCCGGACCCCATTCGTCAGTGCCCCCAAAGCGGGTGCCTCGGGCTGAAACACACCCAGCTGCGCCCGCGTCTGCGCATCTGCCCGCACAAGAGTCGCGTGCCCGGCGAAAGGTGCGATCCCGGCCCGCAGATCCGTGCGTTCGGCACAGAGCACCCAGATCAGACCGCCGCCCCAATCCAGCAGATACTCGGCCCCTTCGGGCAATGCCGCCACGACAGAGGGTGCATCGCTCGGCTTGACCGAGATGCGCCAGACATCGCCCGCGCGTTCGGCAAAGCGCTGGACGTCCCGAACCGACTGCCACAGGCTCTGCGACGCCTCTGCATCCAGCCGCTCGATATCGCCAAAGCCGCCCAGCACAGCGTGCAACGCGCCAAGACGGTAAGATACCGAGGCCTCGAACCCCTCGATCCGCACCACGGCACCGCGATCCGGCAAAAACGCTGCCCCCGTCACCTCGAAGGGTGATCCAAGCCCACGCGCCAGTGCCGCCACCGCCTGCCCGACATCCGCCGTGCCGATGACCAAGCTCGCTTGCGTTTCAGGCTTTGGCAAGACCTTCATCGCGACCTCGCTCAACACGCCCAGGGTGCCGAACGACCCGCACATCAGTTTCACCAGATCGTAGCCGGTGACGTTCTTCATCACCCGACCGCCATTCTTGACGATCCGACCGCTGCCATCGACAAACCGCACGCCCAGCGCAAAGTCGCGTGCAGCGCCCACCGCAATCCGGCGCGGACCGCTGACGTTGGCTGCCATCACGCCTCCAATGGTCGGCTGGCCCGTGGTGCCCAGCAGCGCGCGGTGGTCCATCGGCTCGAACGCCAGCCGCTGGTTTTCACCCGCCAGAGCCGCCTCGATCTCGGCCACCGGCGTGCCTGCCCTGGCCACCAGTGTCAGCGCGCCGGGTTCATACAGATCGATACCGCTCAGCCCCGCCGAAGACAGCTCATCTCCCGCCCCTGCAAAGCCACGCGTACCCCCGCCCTGTACCGCAAGCGGCCCCCTGGCCGCGACAATCATGGCGGCAAGCTCTTCTTCGCTTCGCGGTGTCATCATCTTCTTTTGGCTCCAAATATCCCGGGGGGTCAGGCGCGCCAGCGCCAAGGGGGCTGGCCCCCTACTGCGCCGCGATCGGCACTATGCGCCGCGCATCCGAGGCATCCAGCGGAAACACTTTCGCAGGGTTCAGCAACCATTGCGGATCAAACACGTCCTTCACCGCCATCTGCGCCTCAAGATCGTCCATCGTGTACTGCACATACATCAGATCGCGTTTTTCGATCCCGACGCCGTGTTCGCCGGTCAGACAGCCGCCCGCCTCGACACACAGTTTCAGCACCTCGGCGCCAAAGGCTTCGCACAGTTCCAGATCGCCCGGCTTGTTCGCGTCGAACAGGATCAGTGGATGCATGTTGCCGTCGCCTGCGTGAAACACGTTGCCCACGCTCAGCCCGTATTCTTTCGACATCTCGCCGATGCGGCGCAACACGAACGGCAGCGACGACACCGGGATCGTGCCATCGAGGCACATGTAATCGTTAATCTGCCCCATCGCGCCAAACGCACTTTTGCGGCCCAGCCAGATGCGCGCACTTTCCTCCGCCGACTTGCTTTCGCGCAGTTCGACCGGATTGTGCCGCCGCGCGATCTCCATGATCCGCCCCAGCTGGTCGTCGATTTCGGCGTCCGAGCCTTCGACCTCGACGATCAGCAGCGCCTCGCAATCGGGGTATCCGGCCCCGGCAAAGGCTTCCGTGGCCTCGATGCAGGGCCGGTCCATGAACTCGATCGCCACGGGCAAAACGCCTGCCTTGATGATGTCGGACACGCAGGCGCCTGCAACCTCGTTGTCGTCAAAGCCCATGAGCACGGGCCGCGCGCCTTCGGGCTTGTGCAGGATGCGCAGGGTGGCCTCGGTCACCACGCCCAGCTGGCCTTCGGACCCGCAGATGACGCCCAGCAGGTCCAGCCCGCCCGCATCCAGATGGCCGCCGCCGATCTCGACCACGGTGCCGTCCATCTGCACCAGCGTCACGCCCATCAGGTTGTTGGTGGTCACGCCGTATTTCAGGCAATGCGCCCCGCCGCTGTTCATCGCGATGTTGCCCGCGATGGCACAGGCCAGCTGGCTGGAGGGGTCCGGTGCATAGAAAAACCCGTCTTCCTCGACGGCGCCCGTCACGCTGAGGTTGGTGCGCCCCGATTGTACGCGGATGATCCGGTTGGGATAATCCGTCTCGATCACGTCGTTCATCCGCGCCACGCCCAGGATGACGCAATCTGCGGTGGGCAGCGCGCCACCCGCAAGCGAAGTGCCCGACCCGCGCGGCACCACGGGCACGCCTTCTTCAAAGCAGATGCGCAGCACGTCCGAGACCTCTTGGGTCGATGCGGGCAAAACCGCCACCATCGGCGCGCATTTATAGGCGGTCAGCGCGTCGCATTCATAGGCGCGGGTCTCGGCTATGTCGCTGATCACGGCATCGGCAGGCAGAACCTTCAACAAGCGCGCGACCAGCTGGCTCTTGCGGGCCAGCACAGCCGGATTCGGGGTCGGCATTTCCATAAAACTTCCTCCCATTGGTAAAGTAATATTACCAATTTGACCGCGTGACAAGGGGCGGTCCAACGCCCTATCACCTTAGCATGACATGGACCAATCGCCTCGCACTGTTCGACCTGCTTGACTACATCGCTTTGGGCGTGCTGATCGCCGCGTGGCTGCTGGTCGGCTGGCGTGTCGAAAGCATGACGTCCAAAAACCCCTCGACCGCGCGGATCATGGCCGGATACCGACGCGAATGGATGATCCAGATGGTGACGCGCAACCCGCGCATCTTCGACGCCCAGATCCTGTCCAGCCTGCGCCAAAGCACGGCGTTCTTTGCCTCAACCGCCGCTATCGCTATCGGTGGCGTCCTGGCGATGATCGGCAATGCGGAAAACATCACCGAAATTGCCAACAATCTGATCCTGGCCTCTGAGCCCGTCTTTGTCTGGGAAGCCAAGTTGCTGATCATCGTCTTGTTCCTGACCAATGCGTTTTTGAAATTCGTCTGGGCCAACCGGCTGTTCGGCTACGCCGCCGTGGTCATGGCCTCGGTGCCCAACGATCCCGAAGACCCCCTCGCCCTGCCCCGCGCCAACCAGTCCGCAGAGATCAACATAGCCGCCGCCCGCAGCTTTAACCGAGGGCTTCGCGCCGTCTATTTCGGCATTGCGATCGCCGCGTGGTTGCTGGGACCAGAAGCGTTGATGGTGGCCACGGGCTTTACCCTCGCCGTGATCTGGCGGCGCGAATTTGCGTCCCATTCGCGGCGGATTCTGCTGGGGACGGCAAAATGAAGTGGCTTGCTGCGCTGATACTGACGGCCACAGCCGCCGTCGCCGAACCACCGCAGATCAGGGCGGTGACGGCCACGCAAACCGGCGAGACCTGGCGGTTCGACGTCACGGTCGCGCACCCCGACACCGGCTGGGATCACTACGCCGACGGCTGGCGGGTGCTCGACATGGACGGCAATGAGCTGGGCCTGCGCGTTCTGGTGCACCCGCATGTCAACGAACAGCCCTTCACCCGCGCCCTGACCGGAGTTGCGATTCCCGCAGGCACGCGGCAGGTGCAGATACAGGCCCGCGATCTGCCCTTTGGCTGGAACGTGCAGACCACCGTGATCGACCTGCAATAATCTCTGGTGTTCGATGAGGGCCTAAAAGCGCCCCGAACTAATCGCGGTGATAGGGCGCGCCGGCCAGAATCGACGCGGCGCGGTACAGCTGTTCGGCCAGCATCACCCGCACCAGCATATGCGGCCAGACCATCGCTCCGAACGACAGGGCAAAGTCCGCTTCGGCGCGCAAGGACGGGTCGATCCCGTCGGCGCCCCCGATCACCAGCGCCAGATCGGACCGCCCGCCATCGCGCCAACCGGCCAACCGCGTGGCGAACTTCGGCGACGATTCCACCCGCCCGCGTTCGTCCATTACCGCCAGCAATGCACCTTTGGGCACCGCACGGCGCAGCAGTTCGGCCTCGGCTGCGATGCCGCCGCCCTTGCGGTCGTCCACCTCGACGACCTGCGCCGGACCAAGGCTCAGGGCCCGTCCGGTACGGTCGAAACGTGTCAGGTAATCGGAAATAAGCTCTGCCTCGGGGCCGCCACGCAGGCGCCCCACGGCAATGATATGAACCTTCATAGATGCGTCAGCTGGGGGCTGTCGAAACGCCTGTGCCCTGCCACATCTTTTCAAGCTGGTAGAACTCGCGCACTTCCGGACGGAACACGTGAACGATCACGTCGCCCGTATCGACCAGAACCCAGTCTCCTGTGTCCTTGCCCTCGATCCGCGCGGAGCGGCCGAATGCTTCTTTCAGGCGTTGCACCAGCTTTTCAGCGATGGCGGAAACCTGACGCGATGACCTGCCCGAACACACGACCATGTAGTCGCCAAAGGAAGTCTTGCCCTGCAGGTTGATCTGCACGACATCTTCGGCTTTGTCGTCGGAAAGGGAGGAAAGGATCAAAGCAAGCTGCGCTTCGCTGCCTGCTTCGGGTGTGTCGGCGCTCATCATCGCGCCGGATTGGTCGGCGGATGGGGCCGACGTGGTATGGATTGACAGGACATTGCCCTCCTAGATACGCGCCGCCAGATCCCCGGCGCTGGGATACGCCTACAAGGTAGCAAGCAAACCGGCAGATTTCAACGTGTGCTCGACGTCATCTGGAAGACGGGCCAAATGCTGCTTAACTTGCATGCAGCGCCGCGCCTTCGCTAAGGTGCATCGACCCATGATCAAGGACCGCTTTTGGTGACCCATATCATTCGTTTCATCTGCACTGGCCTGACGCTAAGTGCGACCGCCATTCCGGTTCTGGCTCAAGAGGCCGTGTTCGAGGAATGGCATTACCACCAGCCGGGCGATCTGCTGTTTGACGAGGGCGTGCACACGGCGGGCGTGATCCTGGATGATTACAGTTTTGCCATCATGGTATTGGACGCGGCAGGGAAAAACACCGCAATTGGTGCTGTTATCCCTGGAACCGAGTTTCAGGACAGCATCGAATCGACGCTCACCATGACGGATGGTTTCGTTCAAAAGCTGACCATCTCAGGCGACCAGCTGCGCCGCGAACAGCCCAAGACCGACGGCATGGTCTCTTACACCTTCTTCATTTCCGACGCGGACGTGGAGCTGTTTCAAGCGGCCCGAGACTGGACGATTCAAGCCGGTGATCAGACCGCCACCTTTCCGCTGGCGGGGTCGCGCGATGCGGTCGACGCCGCGAAAGCGATGCAACAGATCAGCGCGGGCGGGCCCGAAGTGCGCGCGGAATGGATCGCCGCCTGTGATGCCGAAGCCGGACATCCCTACGATACCGAATCAGATGCGCCCGGTGTGGCCTGGGGCGACATCGACCTCGAAGCCGCCATGCCCGCCTGTCTGAACGCCTATGCGGCGGGCGACGTCAGCCCGCGCATCCGCTTCCAGTTGGGCCGCGCCTATGACAAGGCGGGTGATCCGCGCGCGCTGGAATTGCTGAGAAAGGCGGCTGAGGAAGATCAATACCCGGTCGCCTTCAACAGCCTTGCAGCGATTTACACCGCCAGCGACTACGCCCAGCGCGATCCTGAAAAAGCACGCGGCCTGCTGGAACAGGGTGCAGAACTTGGCGATCTGGTCAGTGGCTATTCGCTGGGACGCATGCTGATCGAACATGGCGACGGCGATGAAGCCCTGAACAGGGGCCGCGCATTGCTGCAAGGGGCCGCCGAGGCAGGCTATCCCGCGGCCCAGCGCATCTATGGCGAGTGGCTGGTGGACGGCACGCTGGGCGAAGGCGATCCGAAGAGCGCCAGAGACTATCTGCAAAAAGCGGCTGACAGGGGCGATGCAGATGCCGCCTATGCTTTGGCGCAGCTTTATGTGGACGACACCGGTCTGGGCGCTGATCCCCGGCAATATCTGCGGTATCTCAAGCTGGCGGCGCAGGGCGGCAATACCAAGGCGCTGGACATGCTGGCGCTGGATTAACCGAAGGACGTATCGGGGCCCTTGTCCTGCTTGTCCGGCGGGCTTTCCTCTTCCGCCGTTGCTGGCACCTCTTCGCCAAAGGTCTGCTTGGGCATATCGCTCAGCATCCGCACCTCGCGTTGCGGGAACGGGATCGAGATGTCGTTCGCCTTGAAGATGTCCCAAAGCGCCAGATAGACATTGCCGCGAATGTTGGTCAGACCGCCCGTCGGGTCCTTGATCCAGAAACGCAGGATGTAATCGACGCTGCTGTCGCCAAAGCCCACCACGTGGCAGACCGGCGGGCGGTGGCTGAGCACCCTGTCGGTGCTTTTGGCAGCTTCGATGGCCAGTTTGCGCACCTTGTGCGGGTCGTCCGCGTAAGAGGTGCCAAAGTAGATATCCAGCCGCACGAATTCGTTGGAATGCGACCAGTTCACCACCTGTCCGGTGATCAGATCCTCGTTCGGTATCAGGTATTCCTTGCCGTCCCGCGTGACCACCGACGCATAGCGCGCGCCCAGCGTCTGAATCCAGCCGAAGGTATCGCCAAGGCTGATGACGTCGCCCGGCTTGATCGATTTGTCGAGCAGGATGATCACACCCGAAACAAGGTTCGAGATCACCTTTTGCAGACCAAAGCCCAGACCGACACCAATGGCACCGGTCAAAACCGCAAGGCCCGTGAGATCAATGCCCACCGCCTTGACCCCCACGAAAAAGGCGAAACCGTATAGCGAAATCTGGATTGCCTTGACCGCAAGCACCTGCATCGACGGGCTGATGTCTTCGTTTCTGCGGATGGTCCCCGCCGTCGCGTTGCTGATCAGCCGCGCGAGTGTGAACAGCACGCCGATCACCACGGCTGCAATGATCAGCGTCAGCAGAGACAGCCTGAAGTCGCCCACCGACAGTGCCAGCCGGTCAAGGAACAGCGCCACTTCGTCAGAGACGTTGAGGTAGAACAGAGTGGCGTAAATCCACAGGCCCCAGGTCACCACCCGCCGCAAGAACCGGTTGCGCACCAGCCGTGAAGCAAACCCGATAAATGCCCAGGCCGTCGCGAGCGTTGCCGCCAGTTCGATCATATAGGACCGCGACGGCCACGTGGTTTCCTGCATGAACAGCCATACGGACCAGCCCAGAACCGAGAACCACACCAGCCCCAGCTTGCGCCTGATCTGAACGACCATGCGCAATTGCCAAGCTTTCCAGCCTTCGCGCGAACGCACCCAGGACTGCAACATGCGGCCCGAGATCTTGTGCAGACCATAGCACAGAATCGCGAGGCCAAGGATGATCAGCACCTGGTAGAGACGCCAACCGGGTTGCATCAGACTGACGGCGAATGACTGGACTGTCCCGGCTGCTGTTTGAATGGCCGCCAACATATCCAGGCCGAATTCTGCCCCGGTCTCGGTGTTGTTCTCCATGCGCACTCCCTGCGTTGACGTTATGGTGCACTTAGACCTATCCCTGTGCAAGCCAAACGAAATAAGCCGCTGCCAGTGCCACCTTTGGCGCGAAAAATCCGGGCTGTGCGCGACGTCTGGAACCCGAGCGGAAATCGCAGGGCGAACAGGGCGGGCATGCCAATTGTCTCTTTTCGTTCGTCTCGCTTGCACCGCAAGGGTCAAAGGCGTATCTCTGCCGCCATGAAACGTCTTTTCAATATCGACGACCGCGCCCGTCTGCGCGAACGCTTCTTCGGGGCGACCCACACGGTGCTGGCGCGACTATAAAGTCGCGTGCGCCCAAAAACCCCCACGCGATTTCCGCATCCATTTCTGCATCCAAAATACGGGAGAGGTCCCTCATGTCCCCCAAATCCTCCGCCAAAACGCTCTATGACAAGATCTGGGATGCCCACGTCGCCCACGAGGCCGACGACGGCACCTGCCTGCTTTATATCGACCGCCACCTGGTCCACGAAGTGACCAGCCCGCAGGCCTTCGAGGGTCTGCGCATGACGGGGCGCACCGTGCGCAAGCCCGGTCAGACCATCGCCGTGCCGGACCACAACGTGCCCACCACGCTGGACCGCGCCAACGGCGGCATGAACGAGGAAAGCCGCATTCAGGTCGATGCTCTGGACAAGAACGCCAAGGATTTCGGCATTCACTATTATCCGGTGTCCGACGTGCGTCAGGGGATCGTGCATATCGTCGGGCCCGAGCAGGGCTGGACCCTGCCCGGCATGACCGTGGTCTGCGGCGACAGCCACACCGCCACGCATGGCGCCTTTGGCTCGCTCGCCCACGGGATCGGCACCTCGGAGGTCGAGCATGTGCTGGCCACCCAGACCCTGATCCAGCAGAAATCGAAGAATATGAAGGTCGAGATCACCGGCAAGCTGCCCGCCGGGGTCACCGCCAAGGACATCACCCTGTCGGTGATCGGCGCCACCGGCACCGCGGGCGGCACCGGCCATGTCATCGAATATTGCGGCGAAGCGATCCGCGCTCTGTCGATG
>JAGXHE010000109.1 GCA_024636445.1 Sulfitobacter sp. | reverse complement strand
TTTGCCGACGACGAGGTGGTCGAGCTGCGTCGTCAGGCGAACGAGGGCTTGCAGGCACGGCTGGCGGTGATCCCGCATGCGGCTTCGGTGGAAGACTACCAGAAGCGGCTGGATTTCGAGCTGGATATCATCGAGGGCATGGGCTTTCCCGGCTATTTCCTGATCGTTGCGGATTTCATCAAATGGGCCAAGGATGAGAATATCCCCGTAGGGCCGGGCCGTGGGTCTGGTGCGGGCAGCCTGGTCGCCTATGCGCTCACCATCACCGACCTTGACCCGTTGCGCTATGCGCTGCTGTTCGAACGGTTCCTGAACCCTGAACGGGTCAGCATGCCCGACTTCGACATCGACTTTTGCATGGACCGCCGCGAGGAGGTGATCCGCTATGTTCAAAAGAAATACGGGCGCGACAAGGTGGGGCAGATCATCACCTTTGGCGCGCTTTTGTCCAAGGCTGCGGTGCGCGACATCGGGCGGGTGTTGCAGATGCCATACGGGCAGGTCGACCGCCTGTCGAAGCTGATCCCGGTCGAGGGCGTCAAGCCCGTCAGCATCGCCAAGGCCCTGATCGACGAGCCGCGCCTGCGCGAAGAGGCCCGCAACGAAGAGGTGGTCAAACGGCTGCTGGATTACGGCCAGCAGGTCGAGGGGCTGCTCCGCAACGCATCGACCCACGCCGCTGGTGTGGTGATCGGGGACCGGCCGCTGGACGCGCTGGTACCGCTCTATCAGGACCCGCGTTCCGACATGCCCGCGACGCAGTTCAACATGAAGTGGGTCGAGCAGGCCGGTCTGGTCAAGTTCGACTTTCTGGGCCTGAAGACCCTGACCGTGATCCAGAACGCGGTGGACCAGATCCGTGGTGCGGGGCGTGATCTGCACATTGGTGCGGACGGCATGCAGCTGTACGCGCCTGCGCCGGGCACCGAGAACGACATTAACGCCATCCCGCTGGACGACGCCGCATCGTACAAGCTTTATGCCGCAGCCAAGACCGTGGCGGTGTTTCAGGTGGAATCCAGCGGCATGATGGACGCGCTCAAGCGGATGAAGCCCACCTGCATCGAGGACATCGTCGCCCTTGTGGCGCTGTATCGTCCCGGTCCGATGGAAAACATCCCGACCTATTGCGAGGTCAAGAACGGGTTGCGCAAACGCGAGAACCTGCACCCGACCATCGACCATATCCTCGACGAGACCCAAGGCATCATCGTCTATCAGGAACAGGTGATGCAGATCGCGCAGGACATGGCGGGATATAGCCTTGGCGGTGCCGACCTGTTGCGCCGTGCGATGGGCAAGAAGATTCAGGAGGCGATGGACGCCGAACGGCCCAAGTTCCTTGCAGGCTCCAAATCCAATGGCGTCGACAAGGACAAGGCGATGGAGGTCTGGAACCTTCTCGACAAGTTCGCCAACTATGGTTTCAACAAATCCCACGCCGCCGCCTATGCGGTGGTCAGCTACCAGACCGCCTGGCTCAAAGCGAACCACCCGGTCGAATTCATGGCCGGGGTGATGAACTGCGATATCCACCTGACCGACAAGCTGGCGATCTATTTCGAGGAAGTGCGCAAGGCGATGGACCTGCCGTGGGTGCCGCCTTGTGTAAATCGGTCGGATGCGACGTTCAAAGTTGTCGACGGCGCGCTGGTCTATGCTCTGGGCGCACTCAAGAACGTGGGCGTCGAGGCGATGAAGCTGGTGACCGAAGGGCGCAAGATCGATGGGGTGGACAAACCCTTTGCCACGCTGTTCGATCTGGCGCGGCGTGTTGATCTGAAACGGGTGGGCAAGCGTCCGCTTGAGATGCTGGCGCGGTCGGGGGCCTTTGATCAGCTCGACCCCAACCGCCGCCGGGTCTTCGATGCGCTGGACTCTTTGGTGCAATATTCTGCAGCGATCCACGATCAGAAGAATTCGAATCAGGTGTCGCTGTTCGGCGAGGCGGGCGATGACCTGCCCGAGCCGCGGATGATGCCGGGGGATGACTACCAACCCGCCGAACGGCTGAGCGAAGAGTTCAAGGCCGTGGGCTTTTATCTGTCCGGTCACCCGCTTGATGACTACGCCGGTGCGCTGAAACGCAAGGGTGTGCAGACGCTGGACGAGGTGATCGCCGATGTCGAACGGCGCGGCGCCAAGAACGCCAAGCTGGCGGGCGTGGTGGCTGGCTGTCAGGTGCGCAAATCGGCCAAGGGCAACCGCTTTGCCTTTGCCCAGCTGTCGGACACGACGGGGGCCTACGAGGTCACGTTGTTCTCGGACGCGTTGGAGAAATCGCAGGATTTTCTGGTGACCGGGGCCAAGGTGATCATCACCGTCGAGGCGACGATGGAAAGCGATCAGCTGAAACTGCTGGCACGCTCGGTCGCCCCCATCGACGCGGTGGTGGCCGATGTGGGTGGCATGGGGCTGCGCGTGTTCATCAACGATGCGGGGGCTGTCGGCTCTATCGCGTCGGTGCTGGAGGGGGCGGCAAAAGGCACCCGCGCCATCGGTCGCGGGCCGGTGCAGTTGTGCCTTATGGGCGCAGGGCTGAATGGCGAGATTGACGTGGAGCTGGGCGACGACTTCCCGGTCAATCCGCAGATCAAGGGTGCTATAAAAAGCCTGGGCGGCGTGGTCTCGGTCGAGGAAATCTAGCGGCTGCGCCTCGGCGCCGCGTCGCTGGTTTGAGGCGACTTGGTGGACAGGGGCACAGGGCTTGCGCTAACACTGTGCCAGCGAGAAATGCTTGGGGGTTTTGCGTGAAGGCTTTGACAGGACTGGTTATGGCGCTTGCCTTGGCAGGCTGTGGCGACATGCTGGCATCCCCCGAAGAACTGGACCGTGAGGGCGGCTTTTTCGGCGGTGGTACAGCCACTCGCTCTGCCGGTATCGACCTGTTGGATGTGCCCGTGGGTGCCGTCATGCCATATGGCAGCGTCGCGCGGGTCTGCGATGCGAAAGGCCGCGACATGGGCAGCCAGATCGACAAGGCGCCAGAACGCGGCAGCGGCTTTACGCTCTACGACAGCAACCCGAAAAGCACCGGCGCACGCACGTTCTATATGACCGGCTTTGCAGACGGTTGCGCACGCCAGTTCACCGCAGCGCTTGCCATGTTCGGCGCGCCGTCGATGCACGAACAGCTGCGCTATGGCAGACCTGCCGAAGAATATCCCTACAGTGATACCGATCAGGCCTATGAGAAGGTAAAGTCGCAAATCTGCCGCGTCGGCAAACGCAAACCCTGCGGCAGGGCCATCGGGCGGCTGGAAAAAGACACGGTCTTTGTCAGCACCTACGAAAACTTCGGCAACAACGCGCGCTGGGCGGACATTTTGCTGCACAACGGGCAAGTCATGGCAGCGGCGATCAAAACGCCCTGAGCCAAAGCCAAGCCCGCCCCAGCTTCATCTTGCCCGTAAACTCTCCCCGAAGGGTCGGACGGCCTTGGTGCCAGGGCTCTCAGTAATGCGGGGGGCGCTCGTCACCGACAACAGTGCCGCCGGTGGTCTGGGATTCGCGTTCGCCTTCACGCTGCATCAGCATGTGTACGCGGCGGGTCAGGGTGGCAATCTCGCCTTCCTGACGGGCGACGACTTCCGACAGGTCATCGACGGTGCGGATCAGATGGGCGATCTGTTCTTCGAGCTGTTCCATGCGCAGTCTCCTTTGATGCCCCATTTGGGCCATCGTGCCTCCGCTTGCAATGGGCCGCGAGGTGCTTGCCCCCATCTGGCCCATATCGTAAGCCCGTGCGCGAACGATGATCCCATTGGAGCCTGTCATGGCCAAGCCCAAGAAGACCCCACGCCCCAAGGCGGAAACCCCCAAAGGCTTTCGCGACTATTTCGGAGCCGAGGTCACCGCCCGCGCCGAGATGCTGCAAGCGATTGCCGGGGTCTATCATCGCTATGGCTTTGATGCGCTGGAAACCAGTGCGGTCGAGACGGTCGAGGCGCTGGGCAAGTTCCTGCCCGATGTGGACCGCCCCAACGCAGGCGTTTTCGCATGGCAAGAGGATGGCGAGGGCGAGAAGCCCGGCGACTGGCTGGCGCTGCGCTATGACATGACTGCGCCGCTGGCGCGGGTCTATGCCCAGCACCGCAACGATCTGCCCAACCCCTATCGCCGCTATGCAATGGGTCCGGTCTGGCGCAATGAAAAGCCGGGGCCGGGCCGCTTCCGCCAGTTTTATCAATGCGATGCCGACACTGTTGGCAGCGCCAGCATGGGGGCCGACGCCGAGATCTGCGCGATGCTGGCCGACACGCTGGAAGAGGTGGGCATTCCGCGCGGCGACTACATCATTCGCGTCAACAACCGCAAGGTGCTGAACGGGGTTATGGAGGTGGCCGGTGTGCTGGACCCCGCCAACCCCGACGCGATGGAACGCGAGCGCGGCATCGTTCTGCGCGCCATCGACAAGCTGGACCGATTGGGCGTTGACGGCGTGCGTGCGCTGCTTGGGGCAGGGCGCAAGGACGACAGCGGTGATTTCACCGATGGCGCAGGGCTGAGCGATCCGCAGGCCGATGTTGTCATGGGTTTTATGCAGGCCAAGCGCGACAGCGGAGCCGCCACCGTGGCCCGTCTGCGCGAACTGGTTGCCGGATCGCAAATGGGCGAGACCGGCGTGGACGAATTGGAACAGATCGCTGATCTGCTGGCGGCGGGCGGCTATGGCCCCGACCGGATCGAGATCGATTCTTCGGTCGTGCGCGGACTTGGCTACTACACTGGACCCGTCTACGAGGCCGAGCTGACCTTCGAGATTTTCGATGAGAAGGGCCGTAAGCGGCAGTTCGGGTCGGTTGCGGGCGGTGGGCGCTACGATGATCTGGTCAAGCGGTTTACCGGACAGGAAGTGCCCGCGACGGGTGTGTCGATTGGCGTTGACCGTTTGCTGGCAGCACTGACCGCCAAGGGGCGGATGCAGCGCGACGTGCAGGGCCCCGTGGTCGTCACCGTGATGGACCGCGTCCGGATGGCCGACTATCAGGCTATGGTGGCCGAGCTGCGGCAGGCGGGCATCCGGGCCGAGGTTTATCTTGGCAACCCCAAGAATTTCGGCAACCAGTTGAAATACGCCGACAAGCGTGGCAGCCCCGTGGCCATCATCGAAGGTGGTGACGAAAAGGATCGTGACGTCGTACAGATCAAGGACTTGATCCTTGGAGCCAAGATCGCCGAAACCGCCACCCACGAAGAGTGGAAGGACCGGCCCAGCCAGTTCGAAGTGCCCCGCGACCAGATGCTGGCCAAGGTGCGTGAGATACTTGAAGGGCAAGGCAAATGATCACCCGCG
>JAGXHE010000108.1 GCA_024636445.1 Sulfitobacter sp. | reverse complement strand
TGAACTTGAAAAACATCCTTGGCCAAATCTAGGCCTACTGTCTTAACTGTCATTGGGTGGCTCCTATCCTAGCAGTTGATGACAACTGCACTTTGGCACATTCGATGCCGCTGGAGCAGGAGCCACCCACCTCATCCGGTTAGGGCCGTGAATGACGAGGGTCATCCGATGGCAGTTGGGCGTCTAATGTGACCGATGCTGCGAACGGCAGTTGTTGGGTTTCGCTTGGTGTTCGACATAAAAGGGTCATTTGGTCGAATACTCATAGTATTGGAGCAACGCCAGCCCGCTTCAGAGTAGCGATGTGGCCAGCAATACGACGCTGGTAAACATCCCGCACACCGGAACCAGCAGTGGCGTTGAAAAATGATCACCCGAAGGTTCACCCCGGCGCTTGATCGCAACCAATGCCAAGTTGACACATAAGAACACGCATAAAACGATCTGCGATGTCCATTCTGCAAGCCGTTCGATCGGCAGAAACAAACTAAGTGCGAGGATACAAATTGCGACAAACGCGGTGGCAACTGATGGCGTTTGAGTGCGAACCGAAAGACGCGCAAAGTAAGCAGGGAGCCGACCACGATCAGCCATGCCATATATCACTCGGGATACCATGATCATCTGGATCAACACTCCATTTACCGTCGCAACGACAGCAATGGCAGTGAAACTGAGTTGCATTGCTTCGGGGGCGTCCGCAAAAACGAGCGCCAATGGCGCAGACGACCCCGCCAGCGCCTCCATCGGGACCGCCATTGTCACTGCGATACAGGTGGCCAGATACAGGATGGTTGCAATAACAAGCGTGTAAATAATCGCTTTTGGAATTGTTCGGCGCGGATCGTCGACTTCTTCCGCGACATTCACCATGTCTTCGAAGCCGATAAACGCAAAGAAGGCGAGCACCGTCGCACTGATGATACCGGCCCAGTGCCCGCCCCATAAAGGTGGTATGATGTCCGTCGCAGGCACGCCTAGTCTCTCCGTCAGGGCCATGCTCCAGCCAATTACGACAATGAGGCCGAGGATTTCGATGACAGTGACGATGCTTGCAACAACAACAGATTGGGTGATCCCCCACCATGCCAGCAATCCCATCGTCGTGACAATTCCTAAGATGACCGCGGAAGATGGTGCGCCTGACAGGCTACCCAAGTAACCGGAGGCCCCAACCGTGATGGTTGATGCTGAAACCAATCCTGAAACCGCGACGAGGATACCCACGGCCGTTGCAAAATCAGCGCGACCAAAGCCTGCGTCAACATAGGCAGACTCACCGGCACTGACTGGATAGCGTGTCGCTAGCTCAGCATAGGAAAACGCGGTAAATCCGACAACAAATGCCGCGAGCAGAAATGCAACCCAAGCATATGGGCCTGCTTCTGCTGCAGTCACGCCAATCAGTACGTAAATCCCAGCCCCGACAGTAACCCCTAGCCCGTAGAGTGTGAGAAGTGGGAGGGTCAATGATCGACGAAGTGACGTTGTCGCGGGGACATTGCCCTGCGCCATCGGCATTGGCTTCTTGTCCATGGACCTGCCTTTTCGGGAGGTTAATCTGCTTTATGCATCGGAATGAATGGGACGAAGATCAAGTCCGCTATTAAAGACGGATTTAAAGCGAAGTCGCACTTCACTCAGTTTCTTAACACAGCATGAAAGATCAGCATAGCGGCCAATGGTGCGGCTGCGGCGAAGGACCGGAAATCCCGCGCTGTGTGAAACCGCCCATCGCAGATTTCGCGCATGCAGCGAATGGCCGGAATGACGAGCCGCACTGCAGCATCGCGTTCAATTGCTGGAGGTCGGCTTTGGGCCGGAAGCGACCAATACCTGACCTTATACAGATGCTGATGTTACTGATAGTTTGCATTAAGTTCATCTATCGCGTTTTCGAACTGCTCCAAGTGCTCTTCTAAAAGACTGATTAAAAAGTCGAATGCTAGCCGCATTTCCGCAACGCAGAGTCGAATTTTGCATCCTCTGGTCAAGCTCAGGAAAATCGCTTGCGACTGGGCAACGATCAGCTCGATTAAAACGGACATCGAAAATCTTTTTTTCGTCAGCGCCTTAAACCGCTCGGCTACGCCCCCCAATTTTTCCCGACAAAAGTAGAGCAAGCACAATCCCCGCTACCGTCAACCCAGCAAGATCGCTGACCCAACCGGGAACTATCAGTGCCAAAGCGGCGGCTCCCAGCACGATTCTGGCAAACGCGGGGATCGAAGCAATGAGATAACCGATTGTCGCCAGTGTCAGCGTCGCTACGCCAAGCATGCTGGTGACGACCGCAAGGATAATGGCAGGCACGCTGCCCTGCAGCAGAAGCACCGGATCCATCACAAAAAGAAAGGGCACGAGGAAAAGACTTAGGGACAGGAGGATCGCGTGCCCGGCGGTCGGAATGACCGACCCGCGGCTGATCGCGCAGGCGGCAAATACTGCCGAGGCGACCGGTGGGGTTATCGCCGCGAGGCACGCGAAGTAATAGATAAACAAATGCGCAGGCAGCATCTCCAGGCCCAGCCGGGCCAAAGGTGGTCCCAGCACCGCTGCCGCCACGGCATAGGCTGCCGGTGTGGGCATCCCCATTCCCAGCAGGATGGCCACGCCCATCGTTAAGACAAGTGACAGGATGAGATTACTCTGTCCTAAGCTGACGATGATCTGCGACAACGTCACGCCAAGGCCGGTCAGGTTGATTACTGCGACGATTATCTGTGCGGCGGCGATGATCATGCCAACGTAGGCAACGTTGCGCGCCGAGAGATCCATTGCGCGTGAGAGTTGCCAAGTCATACCCGTTGTTTCGTGCCCGTCCCGGCGCGGCTTACGACTCAAAAACGCCTGCACCACGAAAAGCGCCACCGCGATGACGATGGCAAAAAGTACGGCGTATTGGACTGTAAACCGTGCGATAACCAAGCCGACAAGTGTCCCAATGGGCAACAGAAGCGCCAGCATCGCCAATGGCGCGTAGGCCACGGCACGACTTGGGATCATGTCGGCGGGGATCGGCTGTAACCCGTTCTTGCCCGCGAAAAGCCACACGGCCAGCAGAAGACCAATATAGAACAAAGTCGAAGGGATCAGACACTGTGTCCATCAAATTGATTTCTACCTAGATCGAAGTTCCAAAACTCCAGCGCAAGCCAATCTTCTAGTAGGCCGATTGCGCGGTCACGTTGAGAAAAAACCTCAACCTCATCATTCTTTTTCGGTTCTTTGTCTGTTTTTTTATAAACCAAGGCGTTTATCCAATTCATCACAGGTGGTTTGCATTGCCGGTCTCAGAGCGTCTAAAGATGGGCGAACGTATCGCTGCCCCGTCAGGCTTAGAGGCGTATGGTTAAGCAGTCGCCCTACCACTTCTTCGAGTATCCCAGCCTCCATCGCAACCGTTGCGAAAGTTCGGCGATGCGCGTGAGGAGACCACTCAAGGCGCGTTGGAGAACCAAGATGTCCTGTTGGCGACTTAGGTGACGGAAAAACCCATTTGCTGCTTAGGCCTAGAAGTGGAGCAAGGATCTCATGGTGTCGCTGAACAATTGGAAGATCAAAGCTGCGGCCGTTTTTGGTCACCGGGAGATGGATACGGTCCTCGTGGATATTGTGCCACTCCAAGGTGAAGGCTTCAGTTTTGCGAAACCCAGTATATAAAATCAATTCATAGAAGACTTTGTGAATAGGATTAAAGAGATCCTCAATGCGAGTTTGCCACGCTGGTAGGTCTTCAATGATCCTACCATCTGGTCTTTCTTCATACCATTCGATCGCATTCGTCGGACTCTCTGGAAGATCGGAAGTCCGTCGAGCATGGTTCCAAACTGCACGAAATGACCGCAGCACATGGTTTGCTGCAGACGGGGTCATTGCCATCTCTCGGTGACGTTGTACGACCATCGACTTGCTGATCTCATCAAGTGGTAGATTTAGCCAGTGTTTCAGATGAAGCTCAAATTGCTGACGTGTCCCCTCTTTGTGAACATTGGAGCGAAGCTTGGGGCGGGCAAGGTAAGCTTCCGTCGCCGCCAAAAGCGTTGGCGCACCGATCTGGATTTGTTTGCCAGCGCCGCGCGACATTTCAAGTGCGAAACCAAGGGCCGTCTGCCGAGCTGCCAAGGCAGAAATAATAGGATACCGACCGATTAATATTCGCTTGGTTTGCCCACCCACGTCCTTCTGGAAATACCATGTCTTTGAGCGCTTGCCGACAAAGATCACCAAGCCCTTAATTTCGCTGTCCCAAAACTTCTGAGTACCAGCTTTTGCGGCGGGCAGCTTCTTCACATAAGTATCGGTGAGCTTTGGCATTTTGTCGGCCTTTTGTCGGTTGCAGCGTCATACGGTAGACAACAGCATGATGCAGCTTACGACATAGAAGTCAACAAAATGATATAGTTAAGGGTAATGTGCGACAGGATGCTACCTAGAACACTTGCTTGGAAAACTGAGGTCTCAACCATTACACAACGCCCGCTCTGTATCGGTGGGATAATACATGGGCTGTACGAGGTCAAGAACGCCAAGGGCAGCGGACGGCATAAATTGGCGGGCGCGTCATGTCGGCTGCGACTGGGGCTGGAGCACCGGCCCCCGGCGATCTTGCCCTGTCCCTGATCGGGGCAGGCTCAGACGGACACGCCGCGCAGAACCTCGGTCTTGGGGATCTCGCTTTTGGCCCCTTCCAGCACCACGGCACCACGTCGCAGGACGACGAAACGGTCGGCCAGATCGTAGGCAAACTCGAAATACTGCTCGACCAGCACGATCGCCATGTCGCCCTGATCGCGCAGCAGGCGGATCACGTTACCGATCTGCTGGATGATGTTGGGCTGGATGCCCTCGGTCGGCTCGTCCAGCAGCAAAAGCTTGGGCTTGGTGATCAGCGCCCGCGCGATGGCAAGCTGCTGTTGCTGCCCGCCGGAAAGATCGCCGCCGCGCCGCGCGGTCATGTCCTTGAGCACCGGAAACAGATCGTAGATATGGTCGGGAATGAACTGTTCCTCGGGGGGCAGGCAGACAAAGCCGGTCTCGAGGTTCTCTTTCACCGTCATCAGCGGGAAAATCTCGCGCCCCTGCGGGACGTAAGCCACGCCCAGATGCGCCAGCTTGTGCGCGGGCAGCACCGGCAGGTCCTGTCCGTCCAGCGACAGGCGGCCTGCGCTGCGCGGGTGGGTGCCGGAGATCGCCTTGATCAGGCTGGTCTTGCCCACGCCGTTGGTGCCCATCACGCAGGTGACTTCGCCCATGGCGGCCTCCATCGAAATCCCGTTCAGGATCTGGCTGTGGCCGTAGTGCAGGGTCAGATCGGTCAAACTCAGCATGTTCAGCGCCCCAGATAGACGTCGATGACGTCCTGATTTGATGTGACGTGGTCCAGCGACCCTTCGGCCAGAACCGAACCTTCGTGCAGCACGGTGACCTTGCAATTCAGGCGGCGCACGAACTCCATATCGTGTTCCACCACGACGACGGCGCGGGTCTTGGCGGCCTCGACCAGAATGTCGGTGGTCTTTTCGCGCTCTTCCGGCGTCATGCCGGCGGCGGGCTCGTCGACCAGCAGCAGGCGCGGTTCCTGTGCCAGCAGGATGCCGATCTCCAGCCATTGCTTTTGCCCGTGGCTCAGCTCGCCCGATTTGCGCAGCAGCGCGTCACCAAGGCCGATGTCATCCGCGAGCGTGGCGACCTTGGCCAGATCCTCGTCGGAGGGGCGATAGGACAGCACCGGAAACCAGCCGCGCGGTTTTTTCAATGCCATCAGCAGGTTTTCCTGCACGCTTTGATCCTCGAACACGGTGGGTTTCTGGAACTTGCGCCCCACCCCCGCCTGCGCGATCTTGGCCTCGGACATCTTCAGCAGCGAAACCGATTTTTCACCCCAGAGCACGCGGCCCTCGTCGGGTTTGGTCTTGCCGGTGACGATGTCCATGAAGGTGGTCTTGCCCGCGCCGTTCGGCCCGATTACTGCGCGCATTTCGGCGTCCGCGATGCGGAACGACAGGTTGTTGATGGCGCGAAAGCCGTCAAAGCTGACCGAGACGCCGGAGACTTCCAGAAGCGTGCTCATTTGCGGGCCTCCTTTTCGCGCAGCGATCCCTGATCGGGGCCAAGGTCGGCCCCGTGCCGGTCGGGCCGCAACCGGTCGCTGATCAGATCCACCAGCCCGCCGATGCCTTGCGGTGCGAACAGCGTGACGCCGACGAAGGACAGGCCCAGCAGCACCAGCCACCAGTCGACCCATTTGACCGTGTAGAACCCCAGCGGAATGTCGGGCGCCTGTCCGCCGGTGAACCATGACGACAGCAGGCTGACCACGGCGGCGCCGATCACGGCACCGTAAAGCCGCCCGCGCCCGCCGATGGCGACCCAGACCGCCAGATAAATCGACGCGATGGGGGCAATCTCGGCGGGATTTATGATGCCCGCCTGCGGGTAATAGAGCGCGCCCGCGATGCCTGCGATGCACGCGGTCAGGGTGAACAGCGCCAGCTTGTAGGCCTCGACCGAATAGCCGAGGAAGCGCACGCGTGCCTCGTTGTCGCGGATGCCGCGAATGACCGAGCCGAACTTGCCCGAGACCACCCAGGCCGCCAGCAGATAGCCCAAGCCCAGCGCCAGTGCCGAGCCCCAGAAGAACCACATCGACACCACGTCCTGCGAGGCGGTGACACCGGGCAGGTTCTGCAGGCCCGACAGGCCGTTGTTGCCGCGCAACCCGCTGTCGTTCTGGAACAGGTAGAGCGCAAGCGCCAGCGTCATCGCCTGTGTCAGGATCGACAGGTAGACGCCCGTCACACGGCTGCGAAACGCCAGCCAGCCGAACACCAGCGCCAGCAGGCCCGGCACAAGTACGACCAGCGCCAGTTGCAATGTCAGACTGTCGGCAAAGGCCCAGACGGCGGGAAACTCGCTGCTGCCCACGACGCCGAAAATCTGGTTGCCGATGCCATCGACGACCTCTTGCGGGGTGGGCGGCATAGAGCCTTGGGCCAGTGCATCGACCACGATCAGGCGGGTGCGCTCGTACATCAGCCACATGCCGATCATGTAACCGCCCAGCCCAAAAAACGCGAAATGTCCAAGGCTGAGGATACCGGCGTAGCCCCAGATCAGGTCCATCGCGACGGCCACCAGACACAGGCACAGTGTCTTGCCCAATGTCTTGACGAAGCTGGTCGAGATCATGCCGACGCCAAAGCCTTCGGACAGGATGGTGACGCCCAGGGTGAACAGCGCCAGCAGGGCCAGAAAGATCAGAACCGAGGGGTTTCGTGCGACAAATGAACGGTTCATGGCCTAGTCCCCCGCCGCGCGGCCTTTGAGGGCGATGATGCCCCTTGGCCGGAACTGGATGAAGATGATGATGAAGATGATCATGTAGGTCTGTGCCGCCAGCGTGTTGCTGGGGTTGCCCCATTCGATGCCCTTTTGCAGGAAGCCGATCATCGCGGCCCCCGCCAGCGTGCCCCAGATGTTGCCGACACCGCCGACAACCACGGTCATGAAGCTTTGCACGATATAGTCCGAGCCCATTTCCGAGGTTACCTTGGCGAAAAGCCCGATGGCGACACCGGCCACGCCTGCGATCCCCGACCCGAGGCCGAAGGTCAGCATGTTGACCCGCCCCGGATTGATCCCCATCGACGCCGCCATGCGCGGGTTTTGCGTGACGGCGCGGGTTTCCAGCCCCAGCCGGGTGCGCTTCATAATGAACAGGAACACGGCAAGGAAAAACAGCGCCAGAAAGAAGATCGCGATGCGGATATAGCTGATCGACACCACGTCGTTCAGCGTCATCGCCCCGTCCAGCCATGCGGGCGCGGTCAGCGGGCGGGCTTGCGTGCCGAAGATGTTCTTGGCCAGCTGTTGCAATGCGATCGAGATGCCGAAGGTGGCCAGAAGGGTCTCCAGCGGGCGGTTGTAGAGCCAGCGGATCACCAGCCGCTCCATCGCGACACCGGCGGCGAAGGTCACCGCGAAGGCCAGCGGGATCGCCACGATGATCGACAGGGTGTGATTGGGAATGATCTGCTGGACGACATAGCCGGTATAGGCGCCCATCATGATGAATTCGCCATGCGCCATGTTGATCACGCCCATCACGCCGAAGGTGATGGCAAGGCCGATGGCCGCCAGAAAGTAAATCGACGCCAGCGACAGCGCGTCCAGCGTGAGGTCAGCGGCCTGATTCAGCCCCACCTTGAGCCGGATTGCGTTCAGGGCATCGTTCGCCGCATCGGTGATCTGCGGCGACGGGTCGGCGTAGGCATCGTAGAAGGTGAAGCCGTCCAGCGTCTCCTGCACCGCCTCTTCCGAGATGAACGGCGGCACGGTGCCTGCGTCGGCCAGCGCGATATAGGCCGCGCGGCGCGCTGCATCGGTGCCGAGTTGCTGCACCGCGACATCGCCGACGCGGCCCTCTGCGATGTTCGCCTCGAGGGCTGTGCGAATGGCGGCGTCTGTCACGCGCGGCGGCGCAAGATCAGCGGCGACCAGCATGTCGTAGGCCTCGACCTTGGGCAGCGCATCAGAACCGGGCGTGAGGATGCGGGCCACATTGGTGCCTGCGGGCACTTCGCCCTGCGCCGCACCCTTTACGACCGCACGGCGGGTGGCCACAAGCGGGTTCAGCGCGGCGCGCACGTCGACGCTCAGATCGCCGGACATATCGGCCATCGCCTGCACCCGCGCATCGGGGTCTTCGTCGTAGCCGATGGTCAACAGCCGCTCCTGCCGCAGCTTTTGCGCCTTCAGGTTCGGGTCGGTCTCCATCTCGATGGAATTGCGCAATGGCTTCAGCAATGCAGGATCGGGGTTGCGCGAAATCGAGGTCAGCGCGTCCTGGCGACGTCTGGGATTGGGGTCTTTGAGCTGGAATTGCACCAGTGCCGTGCCGATGAGCGCGCGGATGCCGCTGTTGGGTTTGATCTGGTCCAGCGCGTCGCTGCCGAACACGCCGACCGTCTCGCCGGTGTCGAAATCTGTCAGGCTGTAGCCGCCCTCGGCCTCGGTCGCGCGAAAGAACAGACCGTCGGCTGCGCGCACCCACATGTTCCTGTCCGACCATGCCTGAAGTACCGCTTGCGCCTGTGGCAGACCGCTGTCGGCCACCGCGTCAATGGCGGGGCCAATGGTCGTGCGCGAACTTTTGAGGATGGCGACGCTGTGCTCTTGCAGCACCTGCTGGATCGCACCGTTGGTGTCCTGCGCCGAAGCGCTGAGCGACGTCAGCAACAGGGCCAGCGTGGCGGCAATTACTCTGATCATGGGAATGCAGTCCGCAATGGATCGGAGAGGGCACATGACGTGCCCTCTCTCTTTTGGTTTCAGTAGTTGGACAGGATCTGCACGCAGGTCTTGGTTTCGGTGTTGTACATACCGCAACCCAGATCTTTCCAATCCGATTCCAGCACGGCGGATTCGGGCAGGAAGTCGGTCCATGCATCACCCGGAACCGGATCGGTTTCCGAGATGATGTCAAACTGGCCGTCGGCCTGAATTTCACCGATCAGGACAGGTTTGGACAGGTGGTGGTTCACGCCCATCACGGCGGTGCCGCCCGTCAGGTTCGGGAATTCCAGCCCGTACATCGCGCTGCGCACGGCATCCACATCGGTGGTGCCTGCCGCCTCGACGGCTGCCGCCCACATGTTGAAGCCGATATAGTGCGCCTCCATCGGGTCGTTGGTCACGCGATCTTCGTTGCCGATAAAGGCATGCCATGTCTCGATGAATTCCGCGTTTTCGGGGCTGTCTGCGGACATGAAGTAGTTCCACGCGGCAAGGTGTCCGACGAGGTTGGATGTATCGAGACCGGACAGTTCCTCTTCGCCGACCGAGAAGGCCACGACGGGGATGTCATCTGCCGAGATGCCTGCTGCGGCCAGTTCCTTGTAGAAGCCGATGTTGGCGTCGCCGTTGATGGTCGAAATCACGCCGACCTTCTTGCCGTCTGCGCCCAATGCAACCACGTCGGCCACGATCTTGGACCAGTCGGAGTGACCGAACGGCGTGTAGTTCACAAAGATGTCTTCGGAGGCGATGCCCTTGTCCGCGAGATAGCTTTCGAGGATGTTGTTGGTCGTGCGCGGGTAGACATAGTCGGTGCCGAGCAGCGCGAATTTCTCGACGCCCAGCTCTTCAAGGAAGTAGTCTGTCGCCGGGATCGCCTGTTGGTTTGGTGCAGCACCCGTGTAGAATACGTTTTTGGACGATTCCTCGCCTTCGTATTGAACCGGATAGAACAGCAAGCCGTTCAGCTCTTCGATCACCGGCAGGACCGATTTGCGCGACACCGATGTCCAGTTGCCGAACATCACGTCGACTTCGTGCACGGTCAGCAGCTCGCGCGCCTTTTCCGCGAACAGCGGCCAGTCGGATGCGGGGTCGACGACCACGGCTTCGAGCTGTTTGCCCAAGAGACCGCCCTTGGCGTTTTGCTGTTCGACCAGCATCAGCATGGTGTCTTTCAGCGTGGTTTCCGAGATCGCCATCGTGCCGGACAGAGAATGCAGCACGCCGACCTTGATCGTGTGTTCGTCGGCCATCGCAGCCGTGCCAAGCGACGCGGCAACGAGCGTGCCGGTCACCGTGGATTTGAGGAAAGTCATATATATCTCCAAAGCGGGCCGTTCGGCACCTGCGCACGGCTTGCACCGCAGCCAAAGTCGCCTAAGCTGGTCCCGCAACTAACGTTGCAATTTCGTGTGGCGGCCGGTCGAGGTCCAATTCGCAAGGTCGCCACACACCCCCCCGTCGGCACTTATCTTGCGCGATCAGGTCGAGACACCGTCAGGTAAAGTCTTTGCGAATGGCAAACGTCCTTGCGGGTTTGACGCGGTGGCACGGCGGATTTTGCCTTAATTTTAGGCATGCAGCACGAAACTGGTAGATATTTGAGCGTTAAAAGGCGGAATTTCGGCCTCTGCATGGGCAATGCCCAATTCCGATGCTCTATTAAAGTTGCAGGCGCGTGCTGTGACTCGCGGCAGCAAATCGACAGAGGAACGCAGGATTACACATCATGTGATCATACCGGCGGTGGCCCCATTTCAGACCGCCCAGCAGCCCCGCGCCCGCGGGCGGATCGCTGTGTCGTCCAAGCTGGCGCGTGGGCGGTCGGTGCTGGCCGATTTGCATCAGGCCGGATCGTCGAAATGCCTGTTTCCGCGTTACAGCGGCACGGCGCTGGATGCCGTGATCCTGAACACCGCAGGCGGGATCACCGGCGGCGACCAATATGCCGTCGCAGCCGAGGCGCAGGCGGGCACCACCCTTTGCCTGACCACCCAGGCCTGCGAGCGTGCCTATCGCGCCCAGACCGGCGAGGTCGGTCAGTTGCGCAACACCCTGACCGTAGGGGCCGGTGCGCGGATCGACTGGCTGCCGCAAGAGACCATTCTGTATGACGGCGCGGCACTGGACCGCCGCTTGCACATAGATCTCGCCGCAGATGCGCGCCTGCTGATGGTCGAACCGCTGGTTTTCGGGCGCGCGGCGATGGGCGAGCGTCTGAACGCGGTGTCTTTACGCGACCGCGTCATGATCGACCGCGCGGGCGTGCCGCTTTTTCGTGACGCGCTGGTGCTGAAGGGCGATGTCACGGCGCATCTGGCCAAACGCTTTGTTGCCAATGGTGCGGGTGCTATGGCCGCGCTGGTCTATGTCGCCCCCGATGCCGCCGG
>JAGXHE010000107.1 GCA_024636445.1 Sulfitobacter sp. | reverse complement strand
TGCTTGCCCCGCCCTATATAATCAGTGACGATCAGATAGGTGAAATCGTAGAGAAACTCTCCACTGCTGTGGAAATTGCGCTGAACAGCTAGGGATCATGGCAGCTCCAGATTTTTCAGCACTGAGATGGACCAGCATTGTTCACAATCAAATGTCCGGCTTCCCATAGCGCTGGACATACCTCGGCTTCGGCGTGACCACAACGCAGTCTGCGACAGGCTCCCACGAGGATATCGGTTGCATCCCATTGTGTTTTCCACAGGCAGATCACCTGGTGCAAAGCCAAGCCATTGCGCACAGGCAAATTCCGGAAGCACCAGCAGTTGCGCTTGGCGAGCGGCAGACTGGGCCACTCTGACCTCCAGTGCTGAAAGCCACGTCTGCAGATCAAGGAGCACCGGTTGAAGGTTGGCAGCCCAAAGGTCGACCGAAACATAGTCCATGCAGTATTCAAGAGATATCGCCGCTGATGTCTTGAGCTCGAGGAACGAACAATCAGTGCTGGGAAAAGTTCCTGATCAAATGAAGGGAAAGCTCTGTAGGTACTGGGTTCGGCCAGGAACGGTCGTTCGATGCGGCCTGTCGCCCACACTGAGAAAACTTCTCTAACGGAGCAGCGTCATAAAACCCGAGACCGGACACCTGAAGACCGACGGACGCCTGATCCCACACTCGCCAGAATTCAAGCAAGGTTCAGGATAGGCCCGTCAAGCAACTGCATCAGATCTCCGAAATAGCCTTCGGACCGGGCCGGCTGGGTGGGGTCGGACGTGATCGCCACGGCAAGGTTCTTCTCGCGATGCGCGGCGATGATCTGCCCGCCATAACCTCTTGCGAGCACGTAGCCGGATGGGGACAGGAACCAGCCATATCCATATGACAGACCGGACCAGGGCGACCGCGCACGGGGTTGAAGCGAGGCGTCGATCCAGGATTCGGGAAGAACCTGCGTCCCTTTGAATCGGCCATCGTCACGCATCATGGTCGCAATATCCAGCATGGCGGTCGGGCGCAGCGCCATTTCGTTGCCGCCCAGGTAATATCCCTGAGGGTCGCGCGTCCAGGCGGGAATTTCCATACCCATCGGATCCCCAATCCGTGCGCGGGCCTGCGACAAGAGACTCTGCCCGGTTGCTTCGGCCAGCGCAGCGCCGAGGATGTGGGTCGAGCCCGTCGAATAGAGCATCCGACCGCCAGGTTCCGCGACCATCGGCCGTGTCAGCGCGTCAGAAAGCCAATCGCCGGAGTTCACCCAGGCGCCGTAATTCGCACCCGACGTGCGCTCGAGCCCAGCTCGCAGCGTCACCAGATCCTCCATCGTGATGTCGGCCGCGCCTTGGGTTGCACCGGCTGGCAGGATGTCGGGCGCCACTTCACCAAGTGTTGCGGTCACAGATGGCACCTCGCCCCTGTCGATCGCGGCCCCCAGAAGCAAGGCAACGATGCTCTTTGAGCAGGACTTGATGTTGGCGGGACGCTCCAGCCCCGGACCACGCGGCGCTTCGGCAAAGATCACGTTATCGCCGCGCCGGATCTGAAGTGAATGCAATTGCGACAGGCGCTGGATGGCTCCGGCCAGATTGTCTGACTGAGCGCGAACGATATGCGGCACCGCGAGTGGTGCGGCAGCTGTCAGTAAAAATGAGCGGCGATTCATCATGAATCATACGTGCGCGAATGAGAATGGGAAGTCTACACAGCGCGCTGTCACAATCGCGTTGGGCTTCTCTGGAACACCCGATTACTTGGATGGCCTCATTGTGGCTATGGCACAGGAGACCTTTCATGCGCATAGCTGCAATTTGGCCAAGACGCAGCGAGTCCATCTTCCTCTGCATGCGAATAAGCGCGGTCAAATGCAGATTAGCAGTCTGGCCCGCAAAATTAAGCGCCCCTCTACAGTATGCCAAACCCCAATGAATAATTGAGAGTTTCGGCATTCATTGACTCCGGCAGATGCTGGCTTTGCGCATCCATTTTTGATTGCGAGTTGCTTTTCATTGGACGCCAGACACATTAATGGGCTGAAAAAGCGCTAGTCTCGCAAAGCTGAAAAGACGGAAGAGAGTAATTATGTTTGGTAAATGTTGGGCGAAGGTATCGGCCCTGAAGATCGTATTCATAGTGCTGATGGTCGGCATACTTCTGTCGGCGCTAACCTTTCGTTCGGCACAGGCGCAGACGGGACTGACCACGGGCGGGTCCACGTACAGCGAGACAACCGATGTGCCTGCTGATCCTGCGGCGCCGCTTGCAACGCTTCTGGACATCCTCAAGGACGACACCGCGCGCGCCGAGCTTATCTCGCAGCTGGAGAAAACGGTGACTCCAGCGGAAACTGCGGCGAGCCAAGACCCGACCATTGAGGTCGTCGCCGTAGAAACCGTGTCGATGGGGCGTCAGATTGCGCTTGTCACTCAGCGGATCGGCGAGGAGACGGTCACCACGCTCACGCAGTTCTGGCAGGCGCTCTCCACCGGAGGCAGTGTATTTTCCGGGCTCAACAGCTCGGATTTCGAGGTGCTGTTGGACGCGATTCCGGGTCTGCTGATGGTCATTGTCATCACATTCTCGGTCTTCATTGCCCTGCGGTTCTTTGCCCGAGGCCTCTACACCCACATGGGACGCAAGGCCGAGAAAACCAATATCTTCGGCTCCATAGCGTTGTTTGCCGGATCGAACCTGACCGATGCGCTGATCGTGGTCCTCGCTTGGGCGGTGGGTTATGTCATCACCATCCTGGCCGTAGGCGAATTTGGGCAGATTGGCATCCGGCAATCCATGTACCTCAACGCCTTCCTTCTGGTCGAGCTGACCAAGGTGATCATCAGGTCGTTCCTGTCGCCCATCGCACCCAGCCTGCGCATCGTCCCGGTCAGCGACTATGCCGCGGCGGCGATGACACGCTATCTCAGCTTTATTGCCAGCGTCATGGGCTACGGCCAGTTGCTGGTCGTGCCGATCATCAACCAAAGCGCGTCGCGCACGGCGGCAAGCGGTGTGTCGGCGTTGATCGCTGTCCTTGTTCTGCTTTACGTCGTCTATATCGTCCTGCGCCGCCGCAAGGACGTCGCGCGCTGGCTGCACGAAGAAACTGATCCTGTTTTGGTCGAGGACCCTCAGGTCCGCAGTCATGTGAAACCTCGTCGTGGCTGGGTCAGCAATCTGCTGCGCGGGGTCGCGTCGTTCTGGCACTGGTTCGTGCTGGGTTACCTGGCCGTGATGTTCATCGTGGTGATGACCCAGCCGGGCGAGACGACGCTGAACGCGTTGATAGGGTCGGGCAAGATCCTGGCTGCGATCATTGTCGCCGCGCTGATTTCGGGCTGGCTGGCACGTGCGATCCGGCGCGGAATTTCCCTGCCCGATGACCTGAACGCCAAGCTGCCTCTCCTGGAACGACGGATCAATACATTCGTCCCGCGGGCCTTTGGCCTGATGCGGCTGTTCTTGCTTGTCTGCGTGTTGTTCTTCACGCTTGACGTGATGGGCACAATCGACATGCGGTCCTGGCTGGAAAGCCAGGTGGGGCTGGCGGTCACGGCAGCGATCTTTTCCGTTGCGATGATCCTGATCGTCGCCTTCGCCATTTGGCTCGGGGTGACGTCGTTCGTCGATTACAAGCTGAATCCCGAATATGGCAATGTTCCGACCTCGCGGGAAACCACCCTGTTGACGCTGCTGCGCAACGCGGCAACCATTGCGCTGATCATCCTGACGCTGATGTTCGTCCTGAGCGAGATCGGTCTGGACATCGGACCGCTGCTTGCCTCTGCGGGTGTGCTGGGTCTGGCTATCGGTTTTGGTGCGCAGAAGATGGTGCAGGACATCATCACCGGTATCTTCATTCAGTTCGAGAATGCGATCAACGTGGGTGACGTCATCACCGTTGGTGGGACAACCGGCACGGTGGAGAAACTGTCGGTGCGCTCCGTCTCGCTGCGCGACGTGCAGGGTACTTTTCACATGATCCCGTTTTCGACCGTGGACATGGTCAGCAACTACATGCGCGAATTCTCCTATTTTGTCTGCGACATGGGCATTGCCTACCGCGAAGATGTGGAAGAGGCAAAACAGGCAATGTTCGATGCCTTTGACATGATGATCGAAAACGAACCGGACACCGCCGGGGTCGTGATAAGTGGCCTGGAATGGTTCGGGCTCAACAGCTTTGGAGACAGCGCCGTTGTCCTGCGCGCGCGCATCAAGACGATGCCGGGCAAACAATGGGGCACCGGCCGGGTCTATAACGGCTACCTCAAGAAGGTCTTCGACGAACGCGGTATCGAAATCCCGTTCCCGCAACAGACGATCTGGCTGGGCGAGGCCAAGGACGGCAGCACGCAGCCTTTCCGGCTGGAGGATAATAATGCGCACAAAGGCAGCAAACCTGAGCGCACGCGCACCCCGGCGATAGAAGCGGATGATGTGCCGGATTCCGATGGCGAAGACGGCCACGACGGACGCTGAGCGCCAGCGGATCATCTGCCTCGCAGCGATGAAATCACATACTGCGGCAAGCCATACTAAGATCTGGGTCACCGAATGGCTTTGGTGGTCCCGGCTGGGTTGCAATGAACTGCGCGGCATGAAACGCCACTGGGATGCATCTCAGCCAAGTCGCAAACCTGTCCGATAAAGCGGGGCCAGTTCAGTCATCGACCACTGCCAGAATCCTACAGCGATGACGCTGGTATCCGTGCACCAGATACGAAATTCAGGCTGTTCTGTGCGTTCGATCTGTGCGCATACACCATTGGCAAAACTTGCGGCAGAACACGTGATCTGCCAGCAAAAGCAGCCCACTTTGACCTCAAGCAGCAGGTTACTTGGGGAAAGTTGGTCAGCTATCACTTGCATCGAGATGGTTTTTCGCGCTCAATTGCCAGCATAATTCTAACGACAACGGGAGCTACCTTGCCATGAAATTTCTTGCCGCCACCACTGCGTTATCGCTGAGCCTTGCCTCAAGCGTTGCAGCTGCAGACTGTGAAGAAATCATCTTCTCCGATGTCGGCTGGACGGACATCACCGCGACGACGGCTGCGACAACGGTCGTTCTCGAGGCACTGGGATACGAGACCGACATCAAGATCCTGTCGGTGCCCGTCACCTATACGTCGATGGCGGCAGGTGACATCGACGTGTTTCTGGGCAACTGGATGCCCACGATGGAGGCGGATATTGCGCCCTACCGCGAGGCCGGCACAGTTGACACCGTGCGCGCCAACCTGACAGGCGCTAAATATACGCTGGCCGTGAACAAGGCTGCCGCCGATCTTGGGATTTCGACATTTGCTGATATCGCAGCCAATGCCGATGCGTTGGAGGATACGATCTACGGGATCGAGCCGGGCAACGATGGCAACCGTCTGATCCAGTCGATGATTGATGGAAATGCGTTCGAGTTAAAAGATTTCGACGTCAAGGAATCCTCGGAACAGGGGATGCTTGCGCAAGTCAGCCGCGCCACGACGCGCGATGAACCGATCGTGTTTCTGGGCTGGGAGCCGCACCCGATGAACGCGAACTTCGAGCTGACCTATCTCGAAGGTGGCGATGATTACTTTGGCCCCGACCTTGGCGGCGCCACGGTTTATACCAACACCCGTGCAGGCTTTGCCGAAGAGTGCCCCAACGTCGGCGCGCTGCTGAACAACCTGGAATTCACGCTTGCCATGGAAAACAAGATCATGGGCGCAATCCTCGACGATGGCGCCGATCCTGCCGAGGCGGCAACCGACTGGATCAAGGCAAACCCGGAAGCGCTCGAGACGTGGCTTGCGGGTGTCACCACGAAAGACGGTGGCGACGCGATGGCCGCGGCACAGACCATCCTCGAGTAATCGCGGAAATCCAATGAGAGGGCCTGCCACCAAGTGCAGGCCCTTTTGGTGTTTGACGCCCCTCATTCCTTCGCGGAGGTTCTCATGAACTGGCTCACCGATAACAAGATCCCGATAGACGATGCTGCAGAGTCCTTGTTCAATTGGCTGCTGATCAATGCGGGATGGCTGTTTGACGGGCTTTCCGTCGCGATGGAGTGGCTGATCGACATGATCCTGCTGGTGCTGCAGACGCCGCATCCGCTGATCATCATCGCTGCGTTTGCAGCCCTGACATGGCTGATCCAGCGCAACTGGAAGACGGTCGCGCTGATCGTGGTGGGCTTTTTGTTCATCCTCAACCAGGACTATTGGGAGGAAACCACGGAAAGCCTGACGCTGGTGCTGTCGGCTTGCGTGGTGTGCATGGGCGTCGGCGTTCCCATCGGCATCGCGATGGCCCACCGGCCCAAGCTCTACAGTTTTGTCGCACCGGTTCTGGACCTGATGCAGACACTGCCGACGTTCGTCTACCTCATTCCCGCAATCGTGTTTTTCGGCATCGGAATGGTGCCGGGGCTGATCGCCACGGTGATATTCGTGCTGCCTGCGCCGATCCGTTTGACCCAGCTTGGCATCGCATCGACCCCCAAGGCCCTGCTTGAGGCTGCACAGGCCTTTGGCGCGAAACCCAGCCAGACCCTGTGGAAGATCGAGCTGCCCTATGCGCTGCCGCAGATCATGACCGGGCTGAACCAGACGATCATGCTGTCGCTGTCCATGGTGGTGATTGCCGCACTTGTCGGGGCAGACGGTTTGGGTGTGCCGGTGGTGCGCGCGCTTAATCAGGTGAACACAGGTCTTGGTTTTGAATCCGGTCTGGTGATCGTCGTGGTTGCCATCATGCTGGACCGCATGCTGCGGGTGGTCCGCAAATGAGCCCCGATATGAAGGACGAGATTCAGAGCGAGATGAAAAACGCGGTCGAATTTGACAATGTCTCGATTGTCTTTGGTGAGAAGCCAGAGCAGGCACTGGCGCTGATGGATGCGGGTCAGGACCGGTCCGAGATCGAGGCCGCGACGGGGCAGGTGCTGGGTGTGCATGACTGTTCGCTCAATGTCATGTCCGGTGAAATCCTTGTGCTGATGGGGCTGTCGGGATCGGGTAAATCGACGCTCTTGCGGGCGGTGAACGGCCTTAATCCGATGGTGCGCGGCACGGTGCGCGTCAATGATGGAAGCTGGACCTGCGACATCGCGAAAAGTTCGGCGACTGACCTACGCCGGGTGCGGCGCGAGTGTGTATCGATGGTGTTTCAGCAGTTTGGCCTGTTGCCGTGGCGCACGGTGCGCGACAACGTGGCGTTCGGGCTGGAACTGGCCGATGTACCCAAAACCGAGCGGCTGGAACGGGCGGACCGGCAGCTTGAACTGGTGGGGCTTTCTGACTGGGCCGACCGCAAGGTGGGCGAGTTGTCGGGCGGTATGCAGCAGCGTGTGGGCCTTGCCCGTGCCTTTGCGACCGACGCGCCGATCCTGTTGATGGACGAGCCGTTTTCCGCACTTGATCCATTGATCCGGACCCGCCTTCAGGATGAACTTCTGGACCTGCAGCGTGACCTGAAGCGAACGATTGTCTTTGTCAGTCATGACCTCGACGAAGCGTTCAAGCTGGGTGGACGGATTGCAATCATGGATGGCGGGCGCATCGTTCAATGCGGAACCCCGCGCGAGATTTTCTCGAACCCCGCGTCCGATTATGTGGCAGAGTTCGTGGCCAACATGAACCCGCTTGGTGTTCTGACCGCGCGAGATGTCATGGGGCCCGTGACGGGGGACGGGGCCGACAGCACCGCCGTCGCCGCGGATTCTGAAACGCCGGTCAACGAATTGATCAAGCGGCTTGGACAGCACGATCAGTCCATTCCAATCACGCAGGACGGTCAGACCATCGGAACCGTGACGGCGCAAAGCATCGTAGAGCAGCTCAAGAGCGAGTGAGCGCGGGTCAGGGCATAGCCGCTCTGTTTCTTTGAGGGCAAGATCGCGCTCCACTGCGTATTTCTCGCGCTGGAGGCCGCGCGTGTCGCTGTTCGGACAGCGTTGCGACTTTGATTGGCAAGCGTGACCGTTGGCTTGCGTCGCACGATACTTGGCTTCATCTCGGTCAAGATACGGTCCGGGTCGAAATATTGCTGAGGCGACGACCAGCCAGTCAGGGCGCAGGCCGAAGCGTTCTGCCGTGCTGTCCAGCATCGAGAGGGTGGAGCCTGGCTGGCAGTATCTGCAGCCAACAGGTCAGAGACCTACATGACGCTAACCACACTGGGTAAAATGCGCGTCGTAACGGTCGTTGCACACTTTCAGCCAAGAGCGCCAATGCCGCGAAGCTGGCGCCCTCTTGTTGGACAATCTCGATCACCGCCACAGATCGGACTGTCTGAACCGGTCGAAAGCACTGGCCGAACAAGAAGTAAGCAATCCGCGCGCCACAGATCGATCCGATTTTTTCTCTATATGCGAGGCGCAGCCATTGTATTCGGCAGAAAAAACATCCATATACCATCCATGCAGATGGAGAAATGCCAATGAGCAATGTCAGACAGCTTCGTGACAAGACGCCTGAGAGTGAGAAGATCACGATCAACCTGGGCTATGTGGATCTGGGCCGGATCGATCTTTTGGTGCAGGAGGGGTTCTATTCCAACCGCAGCGATTTCATTCGAACCGCGATCAGAAATCAACTCGACAAGCAGGTTGAGACAGTCACCAAATCGATCGAAAGACACACGATGGAGCTGGGCTTGCGTGACTATTCGAAGGCAGATCTTGAAGCGCTTCGGGCTGCGGGAGAGGTGCTGCATGTCAAAGTCGTCGGCCTTGCCCGCATTGATCCTGACGTGACGCCAGAGCTTGCGCTGGCGACCATTGGTTCAATCACTGTGCTGGGTGCTCTGCAAGCCAGCGCAGATATCAAAAAGGCTCTCGCTGATCGCATCAGCTAGAGCTCTGTACACCTCAATCAAAGGACGAACATAGTGATCAAATTCAACGTCGGCGCACAGCGCCCGGCGGCTGCTGACGCACGCGCCGCGCGCATTGCCGCAGCCAACGATCTTGTACAACGCACCCTTGCCCAACATGGGTTGGTGCCAAATCCGGGCAATTTGCAGGAAGGGACTGCGCAACCGAGCTTTGCTGGGTTGGGGTCCTTGCTGAGAGGTCAAAATCTTCCACGGGGACCACAGACTGCGCCATCCATACCCCTTCCCGAAGGAGCCGTATTTCGCAAAGGCCAGTTTACATGCGATGCGGGCAGCCGCGCCTACAGGCTCTACGTTCCCTCGACAGCATCAGCAGGTGTCACGGGACTTGTTCTCATGCTGCATGGATGCACCCAGACATCCGAAGACTTCGCCGCCGGGACCAATATGAATGCCTTGGCCGAATTGCACGGCTTTGTCGTGGTCTA
Source organism: Sulfitobacter sp. (assembly GCA_024636445.1). Lineage (GTDB taxonomy): Bacteria > Pseudomonadota > Alphaproteobacteria > Rhodobacterales > Rhodobacteraceae > Pseudosulfitobacter. The sequence goes on along the minus strand of JAGXHE010000107.1, from coordinate 11,535 downwards.
TCCACAGCAATCGCGTGGCGACAATGCGCAGTCCTGCTGGAACTGGTTCAGCCGGGGCGATCAGCAACGCGGTAGAGGAGAGCCCGCAATTCTTGCCGGACTGGCGCTGAAGATAGTGGCAGAGTTCGACGTTCCGCGCGACCGCACCTTTGTGGCAGGCTTGTCAGCTGGTGCGGCAATGGCCGTTATCCTCGGCGAAACCTACGGGGATGTGTTTGGCGCCGTGGGTGCGCACTCGGGTCTGCCATATGCCGCGGCAAAAGATGTTCCGTCCGCCTTTGCGGCGATGGCGGGAAATACGCAGCAGTTGGCATCACATGCAGCCAACGCACCCGCCCGGGCAATCGTGTTTCACGGCAGCGCGGATGCGACGGTACATCCATCCAATGGGAGCCGGATTGCCCGGAACGCGCTGAATACCAAAGTGGAGCAATTCATCGAAACCGAAGAGGCAGACATCAAGTCGGGCCGATCTTATGTCCGCACCATCACGTCACAGATGGATGGCTTGACACAGTCAGAATACTGGGTCGTCGAAGGCTTGGGCCATGCATGGTCCGGCGGCCAGTCCGGGGCATCCTACACCGACCCGAAAGGCCCGGACGCAAGCGCCGAGATGATCCGCTTTTTCTACGACACACCTGAGAAGGACTTTTGAGATGGCGAATATGACGCTGACTTTCGACGCCATTTCCGAAGAAACTCCGGGACCGAAATGGAAAGCACGCTGGGATCGGTCCTGGCCCGCATACGAGGCTTGGTTCTTGGCGAGAGGGGGCGATCAGGGCCCTTCAGCGGACCAGTGCCGGGCCGCGATGCGGCGATGCATGCCCGAATTGCTCCCGATCTATGACAGGCTGGTGCTTGTTTCAGGCGGGTCGGATCGCGCGGCACGTTTCTTGTCAACGTGGTGCCCGCCAACCTATCTTGGTGGCTGTTCTCTTGCGGCCATAGCGGACGGCAATGACGTGCGACTTGTTCGCAACTATGATCTTTCACCTGAGCTGAACGAAGGCTTGTTGCTGCGCAGCGCTTGGAGCGGCCGTCCAGTGATGGGAATGGTAGAGTTCCTGTGGGGGCTGTCGGATGGTATCAACTCTGCGGGCCTCAGCGTTGCATTGGCCTATGGCGGCAGAACGGAAACTGCCGTCGGGTTCGGCATCACGACGATCTTGCGATATGTGCTGGAGACCTGCGATACAGTAGATGAAGCGCTGACCGCACTGGGAAAAGTACCGTCGCACATGGCCTACAATGTCGTTCTGGCGGATGCTGCGGGCCATACTGCAAGTGTGGAATTGGCCCCCGGAGGTGGTATAAAGGTGATGCCCCGCGCGATCGCCACCAATCACCAGAGCGGACCTGAAAGTGCGGACCGCCCGGCATTCACGCGTAGCTTTGAACGACACGCCCACCTGACGCGTCTATCCGCGCACCCGCGCGACCTGAACTTGCACTTTTTGAAACCGCCGCTGCTGCAGGATCGCTATGCTGAAGGCTTTGGTACTTTGTTTACCGCTGAATACGATCCCAAAGCTTGCACCATCGGCTTGACGATGCAGGGAGAGCGTTGCGTTCAGGCGCTTGATGATTTTCGCGAAACGCGACGCGTGGTTGACTACAGCACGCATGCTGAACCCGCTGATGGGACAAGTGATCTGGATTGGTCGTTGGCAGCAAAGATCGACTGGAACGCGGTCGCGCAGGACTATGCCAAGGGGCAGGGACGCGGGATTCACTCCTACTTGGCAGATGTAGCCGCATTGCGAAAGGACGCTGCTTAGGGTCAGGACTTCGGCAACGGGATCGTCCCAGTCAAGGCATTTTTCGCAACCGGATTGATCCCGCCGAAGCAGGAAATAGTCATCTTTTGTCGTTCGTGCCTGATCTTCACGCCACCCTTTATTGAGATCCTTTGTCCGCGAGGTGCGCGTTGAAATGCTGGATGTACGCGACGACTAGGTGAGGTCAAAAGCATCGGCGAGCTTGGCATTGTCGGAACGGCTGCGGTGATTGCCAATACGGTCCATCACGCGACTGTCAAAAGTCTTCGCAAGCTGCTCATTCGGATGTCTGATCTGGGCTGGCGGGCTTGTCTGCCCACGGCGCGCTGGTTCAGGCGGGGCTCAGAACGCGTCGAATTCCGGCACGTTGCCCAGCCTGACCAGAAACGTAGGCTCTCCGACCTCGCCCGAGGCAGGGTCTTCGATCACCGAATAGGCATCGGCCCCCGCGCAGGCATCCGAGCGGCATTCGCGTTCGGCACGTTCTTGTGCCTGTGACGCCGATGTATACTGAAACTGCTTGTCGATGTGCAGACTGGCCTGACCCGCCTTGCCGGACTTTTTCTCGATATAGGTCTGGCAGATGTAATGGACTTTGGGGGCGTTTTCGTTGTCGTCGGTCATGGCGGCGTCCTGAACTGAATTTTGCAACTTGATGTGGTGATTGGCAGGGTTGGTCTGCGATGTCTACCGCAAGAGGGCGCTGACATTTGGCCCCTCCGGTCTTGCGGTCGAAGGGGCCAAAGGGATGGCGGATTTACTTGGGTTTCTTGCCGCCGATCGACAGATCATTCTTGCCCGCCAGGGAGTTTGCCGTCGCGGATACCTTTGGCTTTTCCTGTTTGGGCTTCTTTGTTTCTTTATTGCCGCGCTTGCTGTTGTTGCCTTTGGCCATGGAATTTCCTTCCAAAATGCAGCGATCCGGTGCCGGGATGGCAGGGGCATGGCTGCGGTCGTGCACCGCGTCGTTGAACCGATGGCGCGGTGGTGTCAGGTCTGAAAGAAGTACGTCGTGCCGCTGCGCATGGTATCGCGCCGGACCTTGTCGGCCCCTTCGATCGGGTCGGTTTGGCGCTGGCCTTTTGATCCCCCCGGGGGCGTCTGGGGGGCATTTCGGAGCCAGCTTGGGGTCAACGGATTTTCCCACCACAAGCAGATGCAACTGCGCCCTACTAATGACCTTAACGCGTCTCTCTTCAAGAACAATTTTAGGAGCATAGCACAATACACACAGACGTGCGCAACAGATCGCCGAGCGATCAGTCGTGGTCGAAAATACCGTGAACAAAGGGGGCTGCATAGACCGCCACCGCTTCTGCGCGCGTCGGGCGCGCTGCCGCCCAGTGGTGAGAATCGATGGCAGCGTTCAAGACCGCGAGCAGGCATTGGCTGGCGATGAACGGGTCCACGTGGCGCACCGATCCTTCGGCCATGCCGTCGAACATCATGCCCGCAAACCGCTGTGCCATACGCTCGGACAGGCGCAGAACGTCGGGGCGCCGCTCGGGTGGCAACGCTTGCATGGCGATGGTGCGCAGCAACGGAAAACGGGCGTCGAACTGGATGTCCAGCAGGGTTGCCACACACGATGCGATGCGGTCCCACCAGCTGCCGGGGCTGTCGGTCGCCATCTGCTGGGCCTGCGACGTGCGCTCGTAGCTGCGCGCGAAACACTCCAGCACCAGATCGTCCTTGCCTGCGAGGTGATGATAGAAACTGCCCTTTGACAGGTTCAGACGTGCCGCGATTCCCTTGACCGACGCGCCGCGATACCCGCGCTCGTTCAGCAGCTGTGTCGCCGCGCGCAGATAGGCTTCGCGCCCGATCTCGCCGCTGTTGTCAGGCTCTGCGCCGATCTGCAGAACCTGCGGTGCCCATGTGACACCTGCAGGCGCAAGCCCGTGGTCGAACAGCTCCATCAGCTGTGCCTGCACGCGCGGAAAATCCGACAGCGCGTATTGCGGCGTCCAGATGCGCGACCAGTGGATGATCTCCATCAGCACCTGCGCGCGGGCCAGATGGCGGGCGTGGAGTTCGGGCTCGGGTGCCGGTCCGAAAAAGCCTGCGACCCGTGCCAGCACAGACTGATATAGCGTGATCAACTCGCCACGCGCGGGGTCGTTGAGTGCGCGCAGTTCCGACAGCCGTGTTTCGGGGTGCGCCTCGTCGCGGCGGATACGGGTGACCAGCGCAAAGTGCAGGGCGAACAGCTTTTGCACACGCGCGCGCGGATCGGGGGCCGTGGCCGCCTCAGACGCCATATCGTCCAGACGCCGGATCGCGCGTTCCAGAGTGGCAGCCGCCAGCAGATCGCGGCGCTTGAAGTAATAGGTGATCGACGTGGTGTTCAGCCCGACGGCTTGGGCGACGCTGACCAATGTCAGCCCCTTCAACCCGTGGCTGTTGATCAGCTCGGAGGCGGCATCCAGGATCATGTCTCGCCTTTTTTCAAAGCGCGGCGAGACATCGGTGGGCGTCCGAAGCGTGGGGGTGTCGGATTTCACAGCGGGATCTTGATCCAGAAGTCGCTGCCTTCGCCGACTGTCGAACTTAGGCCGACGGTCGCGTTCATCTGCTCGGCCATCGCCTTGGCGATCGACAGACCCAGTCCGGTGCCGCCGATCGAACTGGAATCGGACGAGTCCACGCGAAAGAACTTCTCGAAGATCTGTTCGTGCAGGGCCGGGGGAATGCCGCACCCGTCGTCGATGACGTGGATGGTTACGTCTTTGTCGCGGCCCACCACATCGACCAGAACCTTGCCGTCCGCATCAGAAAACTTGATCGCATTCGAGATAAAGTTCGACATGATTTGAACGAACCGGTCTCGGTCGATTGCGACGTCGAACTCGGGTACTTGGGGCGCCAGCGTCAGTTCGATGTGATGTGTTTCCGCAAAACCTTGATTGTCGGAAATCACCTGCTCCAGCAGCGGTTTCAGTGCGTTACGGGTGATATTGAACCGCATGTTGCCGGAAATCATCCTGTCGATATCCAGCAGATCGTCGATCAGCGTGCGCAGCCGGTCACTGTTGCGCAAGGAAACCGACACCATCTTTTCCACCTTCTCGGGCAAGGCCCCGATCAGGCCGCTTTCGATCAGCTTCAAGGACCCTTGGATTGACGTCAATGGCGTGCGCAATTCGTGGTTAATGGTCGAAATGAACTCCTTGGTCATCCGCTCGACGCGCTTTCGTTCGGTGATGTCGCGCACGATGGCCACGAAAAGCTTTTCGTTGTTGCGCTGGATTTCGGCAAAGGCGAATTCGATGGGGAAATCGACGCCCGACTTGCGCTGGCCCTGAATTTCGCGTGGCTCGCGCCTTTGTTCGTCCGTGAGCTGGGAAAACTCAAGGTAGAGCTCTCGCAGGACATCCTTTTGCTCTTCGTGAAAAAGAACGCCGTAGTGTTTGCCGACCACGTCGTCCTCGGTATGTCCGAACATTTTTTCGGCAGCCGAATTGAAAGACCGGATCTTGCCTTTCATATCGACGGTGATGATACCGTCGACAATATGGTTCAGGATCGTTTTGGCGTGCTGGGCCAGTTCCCTGACTTCCAGCTCTTTGCGACGGTCATCGGTCACGTCGAAGGTGACACCGGTAATCCGTGCGGGCTGGCCTTCCTTATCAAGGATGATCTTCGATACACTTTTGACGATACGCTCGCCGCGCGTGCTGTGGTTCACCCGGTATTCGGCTTCCGATACGCGCTTGGCCGGGTCTCGGGCCGCCTCGAAAAGCTGATCATTTTGCGGCACATCATCGGGATGCAGACAGCTTTCCCACTTTGCAGTGTTGATCGTGGTGCCGGGGGGGATGCCATAAATATCATAAACCGTGTCGTCCCAGAATGTCTCGTCGGTTTTGGCGTTCCATTCCCAGACGCCGATAAGCCCCGTATCCAGCGCCAGCGCCAGCCGCTCAAGCGTGCGTTCCAGAATATCCGAGCTCTTCTTGCGATCGGTGATCTCGGAAGCAATCGCCATGAAGCCGTTGAATTTTCCGGCCTCGCATATCGGACTACATGACATTGCAATCCAGATTTCCGCGCCTGCGCGTGTATAGGTGATAAACTCGGCCTCGAATTTCTCGCGGTTGTTGAACGCCTTGCGTATCTGCGCAATCGTGATCGGGCTCGAGTTTTCGCCAAAGAACATCTCGCCGGGAATCTTGCCCTTCACTTCGTTCGCCGTATAGCCCGAAATGCGCGTAAACCCGTCGTTCACCCAATCGATCTTTCCGTCGATGTCGGTGATCATGACGCCGTTGGTCGTCTGGCTTGCGACCTGAGACAGTTTTTTCATTTCGCCGGTACGGTCATGGACGCGCTCTTCCAGCGTGTCCTTCAGGTGCGAGAGGGCGGCAAAATCGCTTACGATATGCGCGCTCATTTCCTGCAGGGAATTCGAAAGCATCTCATATTCCTGAATATTGCTTTTGGGAAACCGTGGCGGCCCCTGGTTTCCCGAAGCAATCGCCTGCGTCACCGAATTGCCCAGCTGCGCCAGATTGCGGATCGACCGGGTTGTCATATGGCTTAGAAGTTGCGCCAGAATGGTCGAAAGCAACATGATCGCGGCAAGGGCGATCATGGCATTCCTGCTGTTTTCCGTCAGCGTGGCGACCAGCGGCGCAACCGAACATTCAGCGGCGACGGTATACGGCGTACCGTTCAGCGTCACCGGCAGGAACTCGACGAACCTGCTGCCTTCGGTGCGCTGCATCTCAGCCATTTCGCCCTGCGGTTCCCACATCTGCATCTGTGCATCGGGATCGGGAGGCACATCACCGATGCTGCGCAGATCACCCGTCGAGGCGATCAACGCACCTTGGCTGTCCAACAGACCAAAGGACACCTCGGTCTTGAATTGCACCAAGGTGTTAACCTGGGCCGCAGCATTTTCCAGCACGCCTTGAATGTCACCTATCGCGCCGCCGACGTCTGCCGCTTCTTCCAGTTTTTCGCGGGTCAACGCGAGAGTCAGTTGCAGACTGTCGGAGATCTTTGCCGTTTCAGCTGCATAGAGGTTGCGGCTGCCAAGTGCGATCAGGACCACACCGATGACCGTAACCAGAAACATCAGAACCGCAAAGACGATGCCCGTATAGGACACGCTCATTGGCCTGAACCGGCGGCTAAGCGGGCTCAGTGTGATGCCGACCACGATCAGGGTGGCAATCGTCGCATTCATCACGCCGTTCGCGGATTGCTTCAGCGCGATCATGACCGCGGAATCAAGCGGCAGATCCAGTGCGCGCCAATAGAGCAGCAAGACCACAGGGCCACCGATCACCAGCCAGTACGCCGCATCCGAAAGTGCCAGATTGTTGACGCGCCGCATCGCGAAGTGGACGAAGACGACCTCGCAGATCGTCACCACCATCGCGTAGGGATGCCCCCAACTCAGCCAGGTCGAAGCCCCGCTTGCAATGGCGACGATCAGGGCAGGGACCAGACCCAGAAAGCGCAGGGCCAGCAACGTCGCCACAGACCCAAAGATGAAGGCCACCGAGAACGAGATGTTCACATCGACATAATTTCCAAAAATCGCCGCAACCATCAACAATACAGTCGCAGCCACGGTTCGGGCGGCGTTGGGCGATTTGCTTGAAATCATTTTGAACTCGGCCTCGAAGCTCTCATTTTATCATTCTTGCCCGATCGCATCACCGGGAAATTCCGGGGGCCGATCAAATCGAAATCGTCTCTCTCGCATGCCGGTCCGGGGAAACTTCGGGTCAGGATTTCCCAAAGCGGCTCCCAAAACTTCAACGTGTCGGCATGTGAAAGAACGCACACGGATAAGTGGAAACATTCTTTTCGGGATAGCGACAACTGTTGCGTAAAGCAAGACAGCGCCGAAACGATTAAACTCGATTAAGTGCGCGTCACGAAAACCGACTGGTACAGCATTTCTGCAGGGGCCTGAGAATCCAGAAATGCGATGTCATAGGCATCGCGGCCCACAGCGATGATTGCGGTAGAGTCGGCGCTGCACATGCCTGTCGCATCGACCATGTGCCACGCCCCGTCCAGCCAGACCTCGGCGATGGCGTGAAAATCCGGCGGCGTGATGTCGGGGCTGTAGGCGGCGACCATCCGCGCGGGAATTTGTGCCGCGCGCACCATCGTGCACATCAGGTGGGCATAGTCACGGCACACGCCCTGACGGCCCGCAAAGGTTTCCAGAACATTGGTGTCCGCATCCGAACTGCCCGGCACATAGGTCAGGTTGGTCTCGATCCACTTGCGCATCGCGGCAACCTTTTGCCCCCCCTGCAAATTGCCAAAGCGCTTTTCGACAAAGCTGCCGAACTTGTCAGACTGGCAATAGCGTGAGGGCCGCAGATAGGGTGCCACATCGCCGGGAATCAGATGCACAGGCATGGCTCTCAGCGGCTCCAACGCGACGGGCTGCCGGTTGACATCAATCTGCGCGTTATAATTTATGCGCAGCTCGTTCCACGGCACCTGCGCCCAGATCCGTTCGCCCACACCGGAATCGCCCGCGATGCGGTTGATGGGAATATCTCCCAGCCACAGGTTTTCGTAGGCAACCGACTGCCCCTCGCATTTTGCGGCCTCGATCGTCAGAAAAATGGTGTTGGGCCGCATGAAACGGTATTGCATCGCAACGTCGATCTGAATGCGCATACGGTGTCCTTCTGGCCTTGGTGGTGGTATTTTACGTGTAAGACGTCGAGCATCTGTGCTCTTTGGCCTATCTGTTCCCGGCGCGGGCTTCAACGCGTGCCGGGCTTGTCCTTTCCAACATAAACCACGTCGCGGGAATTTCGAGCACGAGGGCGACACTGTGCAGCCTGCTGCGCCTTTGTGTTGCAAAAACAGCGGTGCGAACGATAGTTGCCTTGCAGAAAAGGGAGCGGCCCAAGTGATGAAGTGCAACGTGAGGACGGCCCGATCAATGCGGCAACTCTGCGCGATGGTCGCCCGATGAGCCGGATTCTCGTCACCGGTGCCACGGGGTTCGTCGGACTTCCCGTGGTGCAACAGCTGGTCGCAGCAGGCCATGACGTCACCTGCGTGATCCGCGCAGGCTCGGAGAGCAGGCTTGAGGGCGCGGACGTGCGGATTGTCACCTGCGATGATGTCTTTGCGCTGACCTCAGAATGGTGGACCACGGCTTTGCAAGACATCGAGACGGTCGTGCATCTGGCATGGTACGCCGAGCCCGGCAAATACCTGACCTCCGGGCGCAACCTCGATTGCCTTGCCGGTACGCTATCCTTGGCCAAAGGCGCCACAACAGCAGGGGTGCGCCGGTTCATAGGCATTGGCACCTGTTTCGAATATGACCTCAGCGCCGGGACACTGTCGGTCGACACCCCACTTGCGCCGCAAACCCCCTATGCAGCAGCCAAGGTTTCGGCCTTCACCATGCTGACCGCGTGGTGCGCCACCGCAGGCATCGCCTTTGTCTGGGCGCGGCTGTTCTATCTCTACGGCCCGCGCGAGGACGCGCGGCGTCTGGTCCCGCAACTGCATGCCAAGCTGGCCAAGGGCGTCGCCGTTGATCTGACCAGTGGCACTTCCCTGCGCGATTATACCGAAGTGGGGCAGGCGGCCCGGATGCTGGTGCGCGACATCACCGGCGACAGGGTCGGCCCCACCAACATTTGCAGCGGCAAGGGCGTGACCATCCGCGCCTTGGCTGAAGGGATCGCCGATACATACGGCCGCCGCGACCTGCTGAACTTCGGCGCCTATCCCGATAATCTGACCGACCCGTCGGTAGTTGTGGGCGTCAGGACCGAAGTCTGAAGCCCCTGTATACCCAGCCCTCAAGCCTCACCGGTGTGGCACAAGTGTCCGCCGCCGAAGGCTTATTCGGTCGCAGGCTCACAAAGATTGTGGCAGGCCACCGCGTTTCGGCATATTGTAGCCGCTCTGTCCGTTTGCGGTGGCGTCTCATACGCGGCGGGCGCTAGTTTCAAGGGAATACTGTGTCCTGCCGATCCTGTTCTGCCCCGTCGCAGCCAAGGCGCTGAACACGGCACGCGCCAGCAGTGCCGACCATCCAGGCCTGCAATGACGACGCGGTGATCCTGCCTTCCTATGCTCTGACCTGAAAGATAACTGATGAATATGCTCAAGATCGTCGCGGTGCCCATGCACAAGGAAGGCCGCAAATTCGTGGCCATCTTTGCCGCGATTTCCGTCGTCCTCGGATTGCTCTGGGGGCCGTTGTTCTGGATCGGGGCGGGCCTGACCGTCTGGTGCTACTACTTCTTTCGCAATCCGGTGCGGGTGATCCCGCAACAGCCGGGGCTGGTGATCTCCCCTGCGGATGGCATCGTTTCGCTGATCCAGGACGCCGTCCCCGAAGAGGCGCTGGGCCTCGGCTCCGAGCCGGTGACGCGGGTGTCGGTCTTCATGAACGTGTTCAATTGCCACGTAAACCGGGCCCCCATGGCGGGCAAGATCACCCATATCGTCTATCGACACGGCAAGTTCGTGAACGCCTCTCTGGACAAGGCCAGCATCCACAACGAACGCAACAGCCTCTCGATCGAAGCCCCCGACGGCACCCGCATCGGCGTGGTCCAGATCGCGGGTCTTGTCGCGCGCCGCATCGTCTGCTTTGCCAAGGAAGGCGACAGCATCGAGGCGGGCCATCTCTTTGGTCTGATCCGCTTTGGCAGCCGTCTGGACATCTACCTGCCCAAGGGCGTCTCGCCACTGGTCTGCGTCGGCCAGACGGCGGTGGCCGGTGAAACCATCCTTGCCGATTTGGCCGACCCAACACGCAAACGCGAAGGTATCGCCGTATGACCGACACGCCCCGCCTCAAACTGCGCCACATCGTGCCCAGCATGGTCACCGTCTTTGCGATCTGCGCCGGCATGACCTCGCTGCGGATGAGCTTGGACGGCCGTATCGAAATGTCGTTGTATTTCGTCCTGATCGCGGTGTTCCTGGACGCCGCCGACGGCAAACTGGCGCGCTTTCTCGACAGCGCCAGCCCCTTCGGAGCCGAACTCGACACGCTGGCCGATTTCTTCAACTTCGGGATCGTGCCGGGCATCTTGCTGTATAATACGCTGTATATCGGAACGGCCTACGCCAGTCTGGGCTTTCTGGCCTGTCTGGTGCTGGCGGTCTGCTGCGCGCTGCGGCTGGCACGGTTCAACCTGTCGGTCAAAGTCACCGATGTCAGCCTCAAGAAAGACGACCACTTCGTCGGCGTTCCGGCACCTGCACTGGCTTGTCTGGCGCTAATGCCGGTGTTCATCCACCTGTGGGGCTGGCCCGAGACCGATTTCCCGTTCCTTCGGGCTGCCTATATCATCGGCGTCGGTCTGCTGGCGATCAGCACGATCCCCACGATCTCGATCAAGCACGCCAGCATCAAACGTTCGCATCTGTCCTTCGCTCTGGTCGGCGTGGTCGCGCTGATGGTCTGCCTGATGGTCTATCCCTGGCCGACACTGATCGTGGCAAACTGCCTCTACCTGGCGTCACTGCCCTATTCGTACTGGAAGCAGGAGAAGGCCTAGGAGGGGTAAAAGGATCTCCACCAAAGACCTTGAGACGCCGCGCAACATAGGGCAGGTGTTCGCAAGCGAACACCGAGAGGCCGCCGGCACTGAGTTAATGTCAAATCTGGTGTTTGAGGCTTTTGGGTCATGCGGCGATCTGGCTGTGGTTGGTGGTTTCAATTCCATCTTTGAACGTGACGCCTGTGATGACTTTGGCCAAGTAATCAAAGCCACGTAGCTTCCTCCAG
>JAGXHE010000016.1 GCA_024636445.1 Sulfitobacter sp. | reverse complement strand
TGCCTGCTGTGCAGCCTCAGCCGTGGTTGCGGCGGGCAAAGTGTTCGCCTCGCCGGGGATCGATACGGCGGTCAGGCTGGCGGTATGCGCCGCCAGCGGACGCAAATAGCCACCGATGTCCTTGGTGTTCAGCATCCCGCAGATAAGGTGCGTGGGCCGGTCGGGCAAATTGGCTAGAACCTGCGCCAGCGCCACGCCCGCTGCCGGATTGTGCCCACCGTCCAGCCACAATTCTGCATCCCCGGCACGCTCGGCCAGCGGCCCGCTGCGCAAACGCTGCATCCGCGCGGGCCACTGCGCGCCGGTGACGGCAGCGGTACACGCCGCCTCGTCCAGCCCCAGCGCGCGCAGCACCATCAGCGCCGCCCCCGCGTTCTGGACCTGATGCGTGCCGATCAGATTGGGCAACGGCAGGTCAAGCAAGCCGGTCTCGTCCTGAAACGCCATGCGCCCATGATCAGGGCCGATATGCCAATGCTGCCCATAGACCATCAACGGCGCGCCCAGACGCTGTGCCACGTTCTCGATCACCTCAAGCGCGGCGTCTTCCTGCGGGCCAACCACACACGGCACGCCCCGCTTGATGATCCCGGCCTTTTCGCCTGCGATCAGCGCAAGCGTGTCGCCCAGAAACTGCTGGTGGTCGATGCTGACGGGCGTGATCACCGTCATCGCCGGTTTTTCGATCACGTTGGTGGCGTCCAGACGTCCGCCAAGGCCAACCTCAAGCAGCGTATAATCCGCAGGCGTGCGCGCAAAGGCAAGGATCGCGGCGACGGTGGTGATCTCGAAATAGGTAATCGTTTCGCCGTTGTTGGCGCCGTAGCACTCGTCCAGAACAGCACTCAGCGCGTCTTCGGAAATCAGCGCGCCCGCGACGCGGATACGCTCATGGAACCGCGCCAGATGCGGCGATGTATAGGCGTGCACGCGCTTGCCCGACGCCTCAAGCCCCGCGCGGATCATCGCCAGCGTCGAGCCTTTGCCGTTGGTGCCTGCGATATGGATCACCGGCGGCAGATCGTTCTGCGGATTGCCCAGCGCGTCCAGAAGACGCCAGACACGGTCCAGCGTCAGGTCGATGATCTTGGGATGCAGCGCCATCATCCGTTGCAGGATGACGTCCGAACCTTGCGCGGTCATTTTTTGGGCTGCGCCGGTTTCGGTGCGGGTTCGGGCGCAGGCACTGCCTGGGTCTTTGGCACATCGACAGGTTTGGGCGGCTCGATCACGGGATCGGGCGCGGGCAGATCGCCTTTGACGGCAGGTGGAAGGCTCAGCAACATGCGGGTGATGTTGATCAGCTCGTCACGCATCTGGGTGCGCGAGGTCACGCGGTCCAGCATACCGTGGTCCAGCAGATATTCGGCGCGCTGGAACCCTTCGGGCAGCTTTTCGCGGATGGTCTGTTCGATCACACGCGGTCCGGCAAAGCAGATCAGCGCGCCCGGCTCGGCAATATGCACATCGCCCAGCATCGCGTAGGATGCGGTGACGCCGCCCGTGGTCGGATGGGTCAGCACGACGATATAGGGCAGGTTCGCCTCTTTCAGCATCTGCACCGCAACTGTGGTGCGCGGCATCTGCATCAGCGACAGGATACCCTCCTGCATCCGCGCGCCGCCAGCGGCAGAGAACAGGATCAGCGGGCGCTTGAGCTTTACCGCCTCTTCTGCGGCAGCGATGATCGCATTGCCCACATACATCCCCATCGAGCCTGCCATGAACGTAAAATCCTGCGCACAGGCGACTATGGGCGTGCGCCCGATCTCGCCGGTGGCGACCAGCATCGCCTCGGCTTCGCCTGTCGCCTTCTGGGCGGCCTTCATCCGGTCGGGGTATTTCTTCTGATCGCGGAAATGCAACGGATCGGCAGTGGGCGTCGGCACGCTGACTCGCGAAAAGATGCCACCGTCGAACAGCGCTGCAAAGCGGTCGCGCGGCGTGATGTTCATGTGGTGGCCGCAATTGGTGCAGACGTTCAGATTGTCGCTGACCTCGCGGTGAAACAGCATGGTGCCGCACTCATCGCATTTGGTCCACAGATTGTCCGGGGTCTCGCGGCGCGAAAAAATCGAGTTGATCCGCGGCCGGACGTAGTTGTTGATCCAGTTCATGAGTACACTTCCTGCTGGCCTGTTGGTCCTTCAGATAATGCCCTCGGACGGCAATTGCAATCAACGGCGCAAGGCAAGGCGCACAGCCAGCCAGCTGGTCAGCATGATCGCAAAGTCTACCGGCAGCCACTTCGCCACCGCTGCTTCGTCCGACAGCGCGAAGGGCATCACATAAAGGGCAAGGCCGGACAGGTCGTCGGGCATGGCGGTGAACAGCATCGCGATGACATTGTTGATGAAATGCACCGCGATTGCCGGACCCAGCGTGCCGGTGCGCGCAGTCAGATCGGCCATCAGCAGCCCGAATATGCCTGCCCATGCCACGACCCAGATCGCGTTGTCGCCCATCGTCTCGGGCCCGTAGTGGCCAAGGGCAAACAGCGCCGACGGCAGCACCATCCACACCAGCGGCGACGCGAACCGCGCGGCCAGTTGCTGCTGGATATAGCCGCGAAACAACAACTCTTCCGCGCTGACCTGCACCAGAACCGCCAGCAACGACAGCGGCAGCAACCCCGCCCACACGCCTATGGGCAGTCCGGGCACCAGCGGCGGGTCCATCCCCCACGGCGGCAAGATCCACAGCACCGCCGACAGCATCGCCATCGCCCCCGCAGCCACGCCAAACTGCGTCGCAAAGGGGCGCAGCGGCCCCAGCAGCGTCAGCGGCGAACGGGTGTGCAGCACCGCCACAAGCAGCGCCAGAACCACGGTCATCGCGCCAAAGCTGAACAGCAAGGCCAGCATCTCGAAGGGTGTGGCGCCCGTCGTCGCACTCTCGGCCGTGATCGGCCCGCCAGCGGGTGCAAAAAGCGAAAACACCGTCGTGTAGAAAACCTGCGCCAGCGCGATGTAGCCGCCAGCGCCCAACACCAGCCCCACAGCAAGGCGCCATACCTGGGCGTGCGCGCACGCAGGCGCAATGAACGCCTGATGCGGTGCGTAGGCTGCGGGCGGTCGGATCACTCTTCATCCTCTAGCGAAGTGGCCACGGGTCCGCGCACTTCGGTCAGGTCCAGCCGCGCATCGCGCAACAGGTCTGCGGCACCGTTCAGATGGGTGCCGACGCTTTGCAACAGTTGCAGCAGAACGCCGGTGTCGTTCTCGTAGACCGCGCGGAACTCCTCTGCGCCCAGCCGCAGGAATTTGCCGTCGGTCGTGGCGGTCAGATCCATTTGGCGGGGCTCGTTCAGGATAATCGACAAGTCACCGATCACCCGCCCCGGATCGACGGTGGTGACCGGGTGGCTTTCGCCGTCCGCATCGCGGTAGCTCAGCAGCGCCTGCCCCGTCACACATAGATAGGCAGCGTCAGCAGGCTCCTGGTTCGAGAACACGCGCTGCCCTGCCACCACAGGATACCACTTCGCGGCAAAGGCCAGCAAACGCTGGTTGCGTGCATCCAGCTTGCCGAACAGCTCCGTGCGCCCGATCACACGCAGCTTGCGGCGCAGATCGTCGGCCCCCGAGCCGTTTTCATCCTCGGCGTCCTGGGTCAGGATACCGTCGATGCGCCCGTTGCGGATTTCGATGAACAGATCGTAAGCGTCCGGGTTTTCAAAGGACTCCTCCATGAAAATCAGCGTCGACTTGGGCAACAGCTCACGCAGGCCCGTCCGCGCGGCACTGCGCTGCATGCCGTTGTGGCTGGCCAGTGCTCGGTCCAGAACCAGAATGTCGGGCCGCTTGATCGCCGCCCGGCTAAAGGCAGCGCGTTCCTGAAATATCGTCGGAATCTTGTTCCCGCCAAGTCCGGTCGGGATGTCGAAAACCGTCTCGGCCACCAGCCCTTGCAGCCCTTCCTCGACCAGCAATTGCGACACCAGATCTTCGACCTCCCTGGCACGTGCGCCGGCCATCGCCGACACACGACCATAAAGCGCGTTTTCCAGAATGGTCAGCCGCGGCAGGTAGTTTTCGGGTGCAATGGGAACAAACATATCCGCCATCAGGTCGCGCAGGGCCGGACCATGTTCCCGGCGGATTTTCAGGATTTCATCCTTGAAGCTTTCGGGAAACGCCGCGCCAAACTGCTCTGCGGTCAGCGCAAAGGGCACCGTCAAAAGCAGTGCGAATTCGTCGTCGCTCAGGGCTGCATCCCCGTTTGCATGGCGACGTTCGGCAATATCGACCAACTGCTCGTACATCTCCTCTTCGATGCCCAAGGCGGTGAACAGCGGGTGGTTGGTGCCGTCCCGGCCAAAGGTTTGCAGCAGTGTTTCCATCAGCGTCTGCGAGATCGCGATGCCCTGTTCGGCCAGTCCCTGTTCGGTGATCAGCCGCAGAAACTGGCCCTCGTCCGCCAGGGCCTGCTGGCTGATGTTGAATCTTGGCGCCGCGAACATCAGGTTGCCGCCCAGCGGCACCGACGGGTTGAAACGGTCGGGGTCAAAGCGGTTGACCACCTCGTCCAGACCAGCGGCCCGCAGCCGCCGTTCAACCTCGGGGCGCAGTCCGACAATCGTCTGGGCCAGCTTGGGATGCTGTGCAGCATCGATGACAGAGATCATCATGCGGCGCACCATCTGGTCCTGAATCCCGACCGCATTGATCAGGCTGAACCACCACGCGCGGATATCGCGGGTGTCGTTCAGCCCTGCCAGCCCCGGATCAACCCAATCGGCCCGCAGACTGTCGATGCTGTTGCCCGCACGGCCCGCCTCGATGCCCGCGCTGTCCTTCTTGCCGGGGTCCCACAACACCGTGCGCGGGCCCGTCATAAGCGGCATCAACAGGTTGCTGCCCAGCGTGCCGTCGAACAGATAGGGCCGCGAATGGGCATATCCGATGCGCGCGGCAATCACCGCCTGATGCAAGCCTGCCAGATCGTGGCCCGACATGGTGACATGGCCGCGCGTCGGCGAGACTTCGCGGGTCAGAAGTTCGGCCAATGCGGTGCGCTCGGTCTGGCTTGTGACCTGAATGGCAACGCGCGCACCCGCCGGTATGGAAAGCTCGATGTTCTCCAGTACGTTGTTGCCATCGGCATCGCGCACCGTGACGCCGTCCAGCACGATATCGCCGTCCAGATGCGGTACGGTCCTGGGCGCACCTTCGAACTTGTCGGCGTCGATCAGCCCTTTGGGATTGAACCGTTCGGTGACGACTTCCCAGCGCACCGACATATCCTGCACTTGATTGTAATAGGTCAGCAGCTCTTTCCACGGGCTCGACAGGTCTTTGTAGGCGGCAAGTGCAGCAACCAGCGCGCCCACCGACACCTGACCCTTGATCACCAGATAGCCGCCCACCGAATAGAAAAAGAACGGCGTCAGCTGGGTGATGAAGTTGTTGATGAACTTCATGAAGAATTTCTTCTGGTAAATCCGATAGCGGATCTCGAACAGCCGCCCCAGCCGGTCGGTGAACTGCGCCAGCCGGTAGCGCCAGCCGCCATTGGTGCGCAGATCGGTGACGCCAGCCGCACTTTCGCCGATTTCCGACGCCAGCGCGCGCACCTCGACGATCCGCGCCTTGTTCAGCACGTTGATCTGGCGTTGCAGCATCGGGATCAGCCAGGCCTGCAACGGTATCAGCGCGACACCGGCCAGCCCGAACCAGACACTTTGGGCAAACAGGAACGCCACGATGATCAACATCTGCCCCGCCTGAAACACCGGCTGCGCCAGCGCGTCGCCCATCAACCCGCCCATCGGCTCGGCCTCGGAGGTGACCATGCTGACCAGTTCCCCCTGCGAGGTGGTGCGGAAATAGCTGCGCGGAAACCGCATCATCCGCGCGATCAGCGTGTACCGCAGTCGACGCAGCAACCGTTCCGACACCACGCCCTTCATGGTGTTCAGACGCATTTTCAGCAGGCCATGCACCAGCACCGCCAGCAGGTAGATGCCGCACAGCACCATCAGAAACTCGATCTGCCCCAGATCGACGCCCCACAGTGCTACGGTGTCGGACTTGGCCCCGATGGCATCGTTGATGATCCGCTTGGGCAATTCCAGCGTTGCATACAGGAACGGAAAGGTCACCAGCGTGACCAGCAGCAACAGCACCTGATCGCGTTTGGAGTGTTTCCAGATAAAACCGAACAGCGATCGTTCCATGTACCCGCCTAATATTGCCGCGCGGGCATGAGAGACTTCAGGTGGGTCAAACTAAGTCCCGCAATAGGCGAAATCAAGCTGCGGTGATGTGCGCCTGTGGCCCCAGACCTGTGCAATTGTACGGCGCGGGCAACGCGCACGCGGCAGCCTTGCGACTTGTGCCTTAAACCGCTGCCCGTTATTGCAAGAACAACGCATCACCGGGAGGCCAAAATGCTCAAGGGCAAATTCGACAAATCCAAATTGCCAAGCCGTCATGTGACCGAAGGGCCCGCCCGCGCGCCGCACCGGTCGTATTATTATGCGATGGGCATGACCGAAGAGGAAATTCACCAGCCATTGGTCGGCGTCGCGACCTGCTGGAACGAAGCCGCGCCTTGCAACATTTCGCTGAACCGTCAGGCGCAGGCGGTCAAGATGGGCGTGAAATCCGCCTTTGGCACCCCGCGCGAGTTCACCACGATCACCGTCACCGACGGCATCGCGATGGGGCACGAGGGCATGCGGTCTTCGCTGGCATCGCGCGAGGCAATTGCCGACACCGTCGAGCTGACGATGCGCGGCCACTGCTATGACGCGCTTGTGGGCCTTGCGGGCTGCGACAAATCCCTGCCGGGGATGATGATGGCGATGATCCGTCTGAACGTGCCGTCGGTGTTCTTGTATGGCGGGTCGATCCTGCCCGGACGCGTGGACAAGGGCGCGGCTGTGCCCGCCGAATACCTTGATCGCGACCTGACGGTACAAGACATGTTCGAGGCCGTGGGCCACCAGCAAAACGGCACCATGACCGAGGCCGAGCTCGACATTCTTGAACGCGTCGCCTGCCCCTCTGCCGGTGCCTGCGGTGGTCAGTTCACCGCCAACACGATGGCCTGCGTCTCCGAAGCAATCGGCCTTGCGCTGCCCAACTCGTCGGGCATGCCCGCCCCTTACGAGTCGCGCGACCAATACGCCAAGGCGTCCGGTGCCGCGGTGATGAACCTGATCGAGAAAAACATCCGCGCCCGCGACATCGTCACACGCCAGTCGCTTGAAAACGCCGCACGGGTCGTGGCCTGCACCGGCGGGTCGACCAACGCGGGCCTGCACCTGCCCGCCATGGCCCACGAGGCGGGCATCGACTTTTTCCTCGATGATGTCTGCGAGATCTTCCGCGAGACCCCCTATTTCGTCGATCTGAAACCCGGCGGTCAGTATGTCGCCAAGGATCTCTACGAGGTCGGCGGCATCTACGTGGTGATGAAAGAGTTGCGCAAAGCGGGCCTGATCCACGAAGACTGCATGACCGTCACCGGCTATTCCATCGGCGAAGAGCTGGACAAGGTCGCACTGCAGGCGGACGGCAAGGTGATCTACCCGATCGAGACACCGCTGACCAAGACCGGCGGCGTCGTCGGCCTCAAGGGCAACGTCGCCCCCGAAGGTGCCATCGTGAAGGTCGCTGGCATGGAAGCCCAGCACCAGATCTTTACCGGACCGGCGCGCGTCTTCGAATGTGAACAAGATGCGTTCGAATCTGTACAACAACGCACCTACGAAGAAGGCGACGTGTTCGTCATCCGCAACGAGGGCCCCTCGGGAGGTCCGGGCATGCGCGAGATGCTGGCGACCACGGCGGCGCTGTCGGGTCAGGGCATGGGCAAGAAGGTGGCGCTGATCACCGATGGCCGTTTCTCGGGCGCGACACGCGGCTTTTGCGTGGGTCACGTGGGGCCGGAGGCTGCACATGGCGGGCCGATTGCGTTTCTCAAAGACGGCGATGTGATCACCATCAACGCCATCGAGGGCACCATCAACGTGGCGCTGACCGATGACGAGCTGGAAGAGCGCAAGGCCAACTGGAAAGGCCCGCGCGAGACGATCTACGGCGCAGGCGCGCTGTGGAAATATGCGCAGCTGGTCGGTGCGACCTACAAAGGGGCGGTCACCCACCCCGGTGCCAAGCTTGAGCGGCATGAATACTGGGACCTTTAAAAGCTCCGTCCTTGCGGGGCTGATGGCTCTTGCGGGATGTGACACAGGCGGCGGCGCGACATCCGCGCCGCTGCGCGCAGCTTCAATGGCAAATGGCGCGATGACCCTTGTCGCCCCAGAAGGCTTTTGCATCGACCGGCGCAGCCTGAAATCCAGCTTTGCCTTGCTGGCGCGCTGCGACACGCTGGGCGACCCTGATGGCGCATATGGCGCGCCGCTGGGGCTGATCACCGTCAGCCTGACCGATACCCCTGCTGGCGCACCCGCGATCTCAGCCGCAGCGCTGCAATCCGCGCTGTCGGATGGCAGGGTTCTGGAGCAACGCGAAACCGGGAATGCGGTCTTGCTGCGTGTTCAGGGCACCGCACCGGCCCGCGAGGGTCTGTCGACCACGCACTGGCGCGGCACCGGGCAGGTCGGGTCGCACCGAGTCGGGCTGGCGATATACGGCGCCGAGGGCAGCGGGGCGACAGGCAGCGACGGTGCCCGCATTCTGGACCGGCTGATGCAGCGCACCCGCGCGCAGGCTGCCGCAGCGGGCGCGGTCGCTGCTGTTGTACCAGAGGCGGCTGAATAATTACCACAAAGACCGAAAAACACCGCGCCGCAGCAATTGCCGGTTTATTTGACTGAAAGCTTTTCGTTAGATAGCGAGAGAGCAGAACCTGAGGCGAAACGGCCCGTGCCAGAAAACAAGATCAGTTTGCTAGAGCGTCTGTCGCACAGGCGCGCCATGCGCCGCTGGGCGCGTGCCGCACGCAATGCATCCAACATCAACCTGCACACCCTGCGCCAGTTGCGCAATCAGGCGCGGATGATGCGCGCGCATATCGACAGGTTGATCCACACCGCCGACGAACGTCTGGCGCTGCCGGTGATCGGCTCGACCAGCTTTGCCAAGCCGCACAATTCGGATTGGGCGTGGCGGCCCGAGCTTTGGCGCGGTCCGCTGCAGCAGCCTGGCATGTCGTCGGTTCAGACCAAATCCATGCTGGGCAACGAGGTGACCCTGTTTCACGACTGCAAGCTCAGCGAGCTGACCCTGCGCCAACTGCGCAATACCCGCGAGGAAGACATCGCGCCCTACGGTCTGCGCATGGACGTGTTCAGCTTTGACGGATCGTTTCTGTCGCTGGTGATCGACCTGCCGCATGCGGCGTCAAACGGGCTGCGGCGGACGCACCTGCTGCGGATGTCTTGCATCGTAGAGATGGAAAAGCCGCTGGAAATCTTCGCGCGGCTGAACATCAAACACGGCCCCAACACCGAACAGATCGTGCGCGAACTGCCCCTGGATCAAGAAGATATCGTGGTCGAATTCGATCTGGCCTATTCCAACCTGAACGAAAAGCGGGTGGAAAAGGTATGGATCGATCTGATCTTTGAAGGGCCCGAAATGAACCAGGTGATCTTGCGCGACCTGACATTCTCGCGCCGCCCACGCGCCGCCCTGTAACAAGTCCTGTAACGAAAGGCCGATTTCATGAGCATTCTGACCGTCACAGGCACCAAGATCATCAACGGCATCTGGCAGGGCATCGTCAACTCGGAAAAATCCGAGGTGCCGAAACTGGCGGTTCACCTGTTGGACAAGCCGGTGGCGAACGTGCAGCTGACCGAAGATCACGCGCAAGGCCACTGGCTGTTGCAGGTTCCGATCCCCGCAGACGCCATCGCCGAGGGCGTCCAGACCTTTGTCATCACCGATGCCGAAGACGGCACCACGCTGGCGCATTTCCACCTGATCGCAGGCGAAGTTCTGGGCGATGACATCCGCGCGGAAATGGACCTGCTGCGCGCCGAGCTGGATATGCTCAAGCGCGCGTTCCGTCGTCATTGTGTCGAGACGGCCTGAGGCCGTTTAGTCGGGGCGCACCCGCGCCGCTGTGCCCTTGGCAAAGGCGTCGAGCCTCTCGTGCGAGGCTTCTTGCGTGTTGACGATCCCCGCCACCACGCTTTCGGCATAGGCCGCATCCAGCGCCGACATATTCTGCATGTGGCTGATCGCCGAACAGATCGCAAAATTCGACAGGGGCGGGTTCTGTGCTGCGGTGCGCGCCAGTTCCATCGCCTTGGTCTGGCTGTCTTGCACGCGGTATTGCGCAAGGCCCACCTGTATCGCCTCGTCTTCCTTGTAGACACGGCCCGTCAGCATCATGTCGATCATCCGCGCCTTGCCCACCAGATCGGCGACGCGGATCGTGGCACCGCCGCCGGTGAACAGACCGCGCTGGCCTTCGGGCAGGGCAAAATAGGTCGTGGGGTCCATCACGCGCACATGTGCCGCCGAGGCCAGTTCTAGCCCGCCGCCGACCACGGCCCCCTTGAGCGCCGCGATGATCGGAACGCCACCGTATTCCATCTTGTTGAACGCCTCGTGCCACCGCAGGCACAGGTGCATGAAATCTTCGGGGCGGCGTTTTTCAGTGTGATGTTCGACCAGATCCAGACCGGCGCAGAAATGATCGCCCTGCGCGTTCAGCACCACGGCGCGCGCGCCCAGACGCGGCAGCTTCGAGAACACCTCGATCAGCTCTTCGATGGTCTCGGCATTCAGAGCGTTGCGTTTGGCAGGTCTGGACAGGGTGACTTCGACGACGCCGTCATCGTGTGGCGTGACGGTCAGGTTTTCGACGGTGAAATCCATTGGTGTGCGCTCCTCGTGCGGTTTGCACCCCTGTGACCATTTTGCAGCCGCTGTGTCCACAACGTCGTCGCGTCGAAGCAGGGCGACGACCCGCTGTGCGCCAGCCGGATGGAAAAAGGGCGGCACATCCGCGCCGCCCCTTGGTGTCTGTCAGTCGTTGCTGTCAGTCGTTGGGTGCCAGTGCCGACAGGCCCTTGAGAATGTCGATGGCGTAGGCCAGCTGGTAATCCTCTTCACGCAGTTCTGCGGCCTGCTCGGCCTTTGCGCGATCTTCCTCGATCTGAAGCACCTGATCTTCGGACAGGCTGTCGTTGCTGATAGCGCCTCGCAGATCGGCCTCGGAATTCAACAGCGGTGGGCCGTCTTCTTCTTCCTCGGTTTCCGGCGCGCGGGGAGGCTGCTGCACGATGATGTCAGGGCTTACGCCCAGTGCCTGAATGGACCGACCCGATGGTGTGTAATACCGCGCCGTGGTCAGGCGCATCGCACCATCGCCCCGCAGCGGCATGATGGTCTGAACCGACCCTTTACCAAAGGATTTGGTGCCCACGACGATCGCACGGCGGTGATCTTTCAGCGCGCCGGCCACGATCTCCGAGGCCGAGGCCGAACCGCCATTGATCAGCACGACAATCGGTTTGCCCTGTGCCAGATCGCCCGGCGTGGCATTGAACCGGTCGCCATCGGCCGGGTCACGGCCACGGGTCGATACGATCTCGCCCGCTTCCAGGAAGGCATCCGACACTTTGACCGCCTGCGTCAGCAGACCGCCGGGGTTGTTGCGCAAATCGACGACAAAGCCGTTCACGTTTTCGATGCCACCCATCTTTTCGACTTCTTCGGCCAGCTTCTCTTCGAGATTGGGGAAGGTCTTGTCGTTGAAGGTCGTAATGCGCAAGACGACGGTTTCGCCCTGGACGCGGGTGCGCACGGCCTGCAATTCGATGGTGTCGCGGATGATCGAGACGTCAAAAGGATTCTGCTCGCCCTCGCGCACCACGGTGATGATGATCTCTGACCCTACCGGCCCGCGCATCTTTTCGACGGCAGCGTCCAGGGTCAGACCCAGCACGCTTTCGCCGTCGACGTGGGTGATATAGTCACCCGCTTCGATACCGGCTTCGGCGGCAGGGGTGCTGTCGATCGGCGAGACGACCTTGATAAAGCCCTCTTCCTGCGTGACCTCGATGCCCAGACCGCCAAATTCGCCGCTGGTCTGCACACGCATGGCGACCGCGTCGTCAGGCGACAGATAGGATGAATGCGGATCAAGCGAGGTCAGCATCCCGTCAATCGCTGCCTCAATCAGTTCGGAAGCTTCCACTTCTTCGACATATTGGGAACGAATGCGTTCGAAAATGTCACCAAACAAATCAAGCTGCTCATAGACGCTGGCGTTGCGGGTCTCTTCCTGGGCCAGCAGGGGGCCTGCGATTTGCGTCGTGGCGATTACACCCGCCAACGTGCCACCCAGTGCGGCCATTACGAATTTTCTCATCAGACTTTATCCATCCTTACCTTGGCGGAACCACGATGACGGGTCCTGCGGAACGTTGTCTTGTCTTACTTCTATATAGAGCGTTTCTGAACGTGCAGTGCCAGAGCCATCACCTTCCTGTGACATCTCAGTTGTCGCAGAGGCCGCAGAAAGTCCACCCATCAGTCCGATCGGCGCATCCGTCGCGACCACTTCGCCGGTTTGAACGTAGACTGCGCCCAAGCCTGCCAGAATAAACAGCGTGTCGGGCTGCGGTTCGAGAATCACCACCTGCCCCAGATCCAGCAGAGGCCCCTGATAGCGCACGGTCGCAGCCGTTGGCGCTGTGACCAATGCGCCCGGCAGCGTGCCCAGCAGGATACCGGGGCGCGCAATGCCTGCGGCGTCCGCTTCGTTCGCGCCGCGCAGGATCAGGCCGCGCACCGGCCACGGCAGATCGCCGATTCGGGCCGCCAGATCGGGCAGGCTGACTGATTGTTCGTCTTGCGCGATGTTCGAGACACCGGACGAAAACGCATCCAGCGTTTCCGACGATTCGATCAGAATGGCAGTGTTCACCGGATCTTCGGTAAAGCGGCGCGGCAGGTCGGTGCGCTCTGCCATCGCCTTGGACAGTGCGGTGCGGGCGGTCTGCACGCCGGTCAGCCCGCTCTGCATCTGCGCGGTGGCCTGTGTCTGGATCGCGCGCAGGTTCTGCACGTCTTCCAGATCACGGCGCAATCCGGCGGCACGGGCGTTCAGCGCAGGCGTCAGTTCGGCCAGCAACATCCCTGCACGTGCGGTCCCGGTCGGCCCGTCTGGGTGCAGGAACGAGGTCGGCGACGGTGTGGCGCCAATGGTCTGGAGCGTGCCCAGAAAGCCCGCAACCTCGCCATCGCGTGCTTCCAATTGCCGCGTCAGTTGCGTTTCGCGCAGCGAAGCACGGCGCAGCCCGTCGCGCATGGCGGTCAGCCCGGTCTCGTAGGCCTTGATCGTTGCGGTCAGCGCCTTGATCCGGTCGCGCGCACTGTCTGCCGCGTCCAGTTGCGCCGCCGCCTCTTGCAACTGCGCACCGGCATCCCGCGCCAGCGTCGTGCCATCCTGCGCCAGCAAGGCCACGGGCCAGAAGCATATCAAAAGAGCGAGCGCGCGGATCATATCAACAAATTGCTCCCGGTCATTTCTGAAGGCGGCTTCAGCCCCATAAGGTGCAGCAGCGTCGGCGCCAGATCGGCCAGTCTGCCATCACGCAACGTGCCCTGCGCGCCGACGACAGCAACCGGCACCAGGTTCAACGTGTGCGCCGTGTGCGGGCCGCCGGTTTCGGGGTCGATCATCACTTCGCAGTTGCCGTGATCTGCCGTGACGATCATCGCACCGCCTGCGGTCTCAAGCGCGTCCAAGACCTGCGCCAGCCCTCGATCCACCGCCTCGCAGGCAGCAATCGCGGCGTCCAGATCGCCGGTGTGACCGACCATGTCGGGGTTGGCATAGTTCACCACGATCAGATCGTAGCCATCGCCGATGGCCTGAACCAGATGTGCGGTCACCTCTTCCGACGACATCTCGGGCTGGAGGTCGTAGGTCGGCACATCGGGGCTTTGAGGCATATAGCGGTCTTCGCCATCTGCTGGCACCTCGACCCCGCCGTTCAGGAAAAACGTCACATGCGGGTACTTTTCTGTCTCCGCGATGCGGAACTGGCGCAATCCGTGCTGTGCCACCCAGGCGCCCAGGGTGTTGATGATCGCAGGCTTGGGGTAGGCGGTCTGCATATAGGCGGCGTGCTGGTCGGAATATTCCGCCATGCCCAACAGCCCTGCCCACCGGGGGCGCGTGCCTGCGTCAAACGCCTCGAAACCGGGCGCGCCGATGGCCGCCATGATCTCGCGCGCGCGGTCGGCGCGAAAGTTCAGGCAGAACACGCCATCACCGTCCTGCGCGCCTGTGTAATCACCGATCACCGTGGCGGGGATGAATTCGTCTGTGGCGCCGGCAGCATAGGCCTGCGCCACCGCGTCTTGTGCGTCCGGGGCAGCGGTGCCCTTGGCCTGCACAATGGCCTGATACGCCTTTTGCACACGGTCCCAGCGGTTGTCGCGGTCCATCGCAAAATAGCGGCCCGTGACGGTAGCGATGCTTGCACCCTCGGGCAACGCCGCGGTCAGGGTGCGGAAATATCCTTCGGCAGATTTCGGTGCTACATCACGGCCATCGGTCAGTGCGTGGATCCTTACTGTCAGACCCGCTTGCGTACAGGCTTTGGCGGCTGCGATCATGTGGTTCAGATGTCCGTGCACGCCACCATCCGAGACCACCCCCATCAGGTGTGCTGTGCCGCCGGTGTCCTTGAGCGCGCTGATAAACCCTTGCAGCGCGTCATTTTTG
>JAGXHE010000015.1 GCA_024636445.1 Sulfitobacter sp. | reverse complement strand
GCCGCGCACTCGACGTGGTTCGACGAGATCCTTCGAAGTCGTCACTATCCATCAAGCTCAAGCGAGCCGGATGGGACGATGAGTTTCTGCGCCAAATTATGAATAATATATCAACGACTTAAGCCAAAAGCGATTGCCCTGTGTCGTGTCTGAGGACTGGATGGCCGAGCATGACGTATTCACTCGTTGGTTCGCGTGTTGTGTCCACAGACCGTTAGAGCGCATCAGATGGGCACCAATTATCCGTGGAGCGCATGGCGTTGGTAAAGGTACATTTCAGCACATGGCAAAGGCCCTTATGGGTTCTGGTAGTGTGAGTGTAGTCAATGACCTCGAAGGTATTACTGGTCAATTTGCTGGTGAGAAAGCTCTAACAAGATTGCTGGTAGTTGATGAGTGTTGGTCAAAGTCAGGTAAGGCAATGGAGAGATTTAAACCCATTGTTTCCGAGGACCATGTAAACGTTGAGCGTAAGGGTGAGCAGTCCTTTTCTACACGAGCAACTCATAACACTATCGTCTTTTCCAATCACCATATGCCATTCAAATCAGCTGAGACCGAGCGCCGCTGGTGGGTACCCTGTTACCGGAATTATGACCAAGGTGAGGATGCACCAAAGGAAACTAATCATGCCTTTCACGCATATGGTAACAGGTTGATCCGTGAGGCAATGCCATTGAGTGCCGCTGGTGATCAGAGTCAGATAAGAGATTTGCTGTGCTGGTTGAAAGTCATTGCTGATACGGTTCCAGCTGCTTGGCTTGGTACTGCACCCGCTTCCGAAGGCTTCATGGATTTGGTTGATATGGATACAGCTGATGCACATGAAGAGGTAAAGATATGGCTAGGTGGTTTGAAAACGAAGGATGCTCTGTCCTTAAAACAGGTGGTGGGTGCATCCTCAGTCCCTCAGTCTGTGTTGAAAGACATAATGACCAAAGACTACAATTTTAGGTCAGCCCAGATGAGTGGTAAAAAGGTTTGGACTAAAGCACCACACCAAGTCGGCCCTACACAGCTGGTCGAATACAAACCATCATAATTTCCATCGTGGGACTGCTGGGCTTTAGGCTTGGTGGTCCTTCGTACACTTGAGGAAACTGCTTGGAGACTTTTGCTGATCTATATGACCCATATGATTTCAGTATGACTTTTCATATGACCCAACAAAATGCCTTACACACTTATTTATATGGCTCAAACCGCTCTGTATGACCCGTATGACCCTACAACCATCCTATTATATACTGCCAACCTAGGTATTACACACAAGCACTCTCACCAAGTGGTCGAAGACGTTTGTCGGGCTTGAAACTCAGTCTCAATAGGTCTTGCTCATGTGCGCCACCTTCTGAGACAGTCATCTTCAATGTATTTGTCGCCGTATAGTCTCAATAACTTGCTCCACAACTGAGACAGTGCTAGTCTCAATTAAGCCCTAGAGCCTAATGATTCGATAAAGTGGAGAGACAGACAATGTTGGTAGGATACGCAAGAACCAGTACAGTTGAACAACAAGCTGGATTTGAATCTCAGTTGGTTGAACTGAATGCTTATGGCTGTGAGCGGATTTACAAGGAACAAGTGAGTTCTGTTGCCACACGTCAACAATTAGACAGCGCCATTGATTTGCTGCGTGAAGGCGACAAGCTGGTAGTCACTAAGCTGGACCGTTTGGCTCGCTCAGTCTCTCATATGGGTGACATACTAGAACAGATAGAGGTCAAAGGCGCTGGCTTGGTTATCTTGTCGCTTGGTTCTGAGCGTATCGACACCACTACAGCAACAGGCAAGCTAATCCTGAACATGATGGTATCTGTTGCTCAGTTCGAGCGTGAGATGATGAAGGAGAGGCAGCAGGAAGGCATTAAGAGGGCCAAGGCTGAAGGTAAATATAAGGGCCGTGTGCCTACTGCCATGAACAAAGCTGATAAAGTGAAGGCTCTGGTTGAGGCTGGTGTTGGCCGTATTCAGATTATGGAGCAACTTGGTATTAGTCGAGCGTCTTACTATCGCTGCTTGTCCGTATAGCAACTTCTGAGAATGATTATCATCTGGGCGCTTCCTTCGGGTGGCGCTTTTCTTTGTTGGTCAGTAATGCTGTCTTATTAGTTCGTGGGACCCTCTCACGAAGGGCCGAACGATTTTGTGAATGGGTCGGTACCCACCTCAATCTCCGAGAAAAGAAATTCAGATTCCAAAAAAAATGATTGAAAACGGTACATGATTTTTAAAAAAACAGTACATCATCGTGCGTAAATATTGCCTAAGCTCCTTATTTATATAGGGAATATATATTGAATGGGTCTCACCGCCCGCACCACAGCTTTCACTGTTCATCAATAATTCCGAAGTCCAATAGGGCTCAGCGGCTCGAAAAGTAATTCGCCACGCTGGCCGGTTGCTGCCCGTTGATTTCAGGGCGGCCCAGGTCCCCCCAGTGTCGGACTACGCGTCGCGCCCCATACGCAGGCCCAAGCGGCTCGCGTGCCATGCAGCTTCTGCGCGCGATCCTATGCCGAGCTTGCGGTAGATCACCTTGATGTAGCCCGCCACCGTCGTATCGGCGATCCCCATTTCAGTGGCGACTTCCGAATTGCGCAACCCGCGCGCGATCAGGCCAAGCACTTGGGTTTCGCGCTCGGTAAGCTGCGCATCCAATCCGGCAGCAGGACCGGTGAGGCGAAAATGCGCCATGATGCGGCGCGCTATCGAAGGGGCGATAGCCGGTATTCCGATTGATAACTGTGCAAGTTGGCGGGCGATCACCGCCGGTGTGTTTTCCTTGAGAAGATAGCCGTCCGCGCCAGCCGAAAGTGCTGCCACGATGCTGGCATCGTCGCACATAACGGTTGTAACGACTTTGATCGCTTTGGGGTTGCCACGATGGACCATACGCAAGACATCCAGACCGGACCCGTCTGGAAGCCCCAGATCTATCAATGCCAGATCAAAGGCCTGTCCCTGAAATTTCGAGGCGGCACGTACGGTTTCGGCCACCTCAATCTTTGCCTTGGGGTAGGTGTCCAACACCAGTTGGGACAGCCAGCGCCGGGTCTCGGCGATGTCCTCGACGATCAGAACACGCTTCATTCCGCCACCTGTATGCCGGCAAACCCTGTTTGCGGTATTTCGGACATGATCTCCACCGAAAGACAGATGCTGATGCGAGTGCCTGCGGGCGTGCTCGACAGATCGAATGTGCCGCCCAATTGCTCGACACGTGCCGCAAGATTTTTGAAGCCATTGCCCAAGCGGACCGTCGACGCCTCAAAGCCCTTGCCGTCGTCTTGAACCGTGACGGTAAGTTGCTCCGCCACTGACGACAGTTCGATGTCCACGGCCTGAGCGCTGGAATGGCGTACGATATTGCTGGTGGATTCGCGCAGGAACGAACGCAGCGTGTGCGATATCTGCGGTATCAGATATGCATTCGGCAAGCCGCTGTCGCGCCAACGCACATCAATACCGACGGCCTCCAGATGGTCGATGATCTCGGCGCGCAGATCAGCCACCAGTTGCGTCAGCGGAAGGCCGGTTTGATCCGGGTTGGAAATGATTTCGCGCAGATCGGAAAGCGTTTGCCGGATCAGCATATCCTTGCGCTCGGCTGCGCCGGCATGAAGAGCCCCCAGCAGCAAAATACCGATATTGTCGTGCATGTCGCGGTTGATCCGCAGCCGTTCCGTGGTGATGGCCTCAACGTACTCCTGGTGCTGATCCAGACTGCGCGCGATCATGGCGCTCAGGGCCTTTGCGCGCGCCAGATCTTCAGAAGAAAACAGGCGTGCGCCCTGATGAGCCCAATCCAGTCTCAACCCAGCGATGCAACCGGCAGGCGCGAGCGTAAGCGATGCGCCGTCCTCTTGCAGTGCGGTGACAATCTGGCTGCTTCTCGGGAGGGCAGTCAACTTCAATGGGTTGAAGAGATCGGTCCAGAAAGCGTTGTAGAGGTCCTGCTGTTGCTGAGGGCTCATAGCATGTGCGATCTCGGTGATGCGCTGATACAGAACCTCCGGTGGCAGCGTGCGGTTGCGCCGAAGCCATCGCCGCGTGGCTTCGCGCAATGGCAGGTAGATCACCCCGACGGCCGCCAGCGCGACACCCAGTGCCGGGGCACGGTCAAGGCCAAGGCCGTAGATCAGCGCCGCATCCAGTACCAGCAACAGCGCCGCCCCGAGGCCGTAAAACAAAATTCCGAACGACCAGGTTGCAAGATCAAACAGCCGGTACCGAAGCACGCCCAAGGCAATGCCGACATAGATCAAAAGGAAAAACAGAAACGCGGTGCTTTGTTCAATAATTGGCGGAAGGTTCAGCAGGATTGGAATAATCGAGGTCATAACAAAGCCGCCTGCGCCAACACCGATCGACAGGCCAAGCCACCCCAGCATTGCACGCGCCCTCGGATCGCGGCGGTTTACGATGACCTGGGCGACTATGGTGGCCATCAATATTGCCATGACCGTGACAATCGCATTTTGCAGCAGTTCAACGTATCGCGGCCAGGCGTTCAGCTGGATGAATGCAATCGTTCCGCCGATCCCTGCCGCCGGAAGCCACAGCACCGCGCGCGGCACGATCCGGCGCGGGTAATTCAGGAACAGTGTCACCATCCCGATGCCAAAGGTCAGCGAGCCGGAACTGTTGATCCGGCTTGCCGTTGTGAAAGCCGACATGCTGAGGGCGAGCTCGCGCGAGCTGTAGAGGGCTGCTGCTGATGAGGCCATGCCAAGGCCGACACCCGCCACCAGAAACATCCATGCGGTACCGTCGCGCGGGCGCAGGCAAACCACCCAGGCACCGACCACGACACCTGTGAGTGCAACAAACAACTGTAGCCATAGTTTGATCGGCAGATCTGCCAGCGGTCGTATGGCATCCGAGCTCACAACAATTGTCTCGCGAAGGCCTGCGCGTTCGATCTCCAACACCAAGGGTCCGCTGCGCATCATCATGATCATCTGATCCTGACGCGCATAGAACCGGCTTAGAAGCTCTGGCGTGCCAATAGCGTCAGGTTCTTCGATAAGATCATTCGGTTCGAGGGTCAGAGCGGTTTGCGCCCTCAGGTCAGGCGTCGCACCTTCGGACGGGGCCAAACTGATCAACCGTGCCCCTGCAAACTGGGCAGGTACATTCGAGCCTCTATCGACGCGCTCGATAATTATCTCGCCGCTTGATCCGACGCCGAGCTGAACGCCCAGCCAAGGCTGCTGTGTCGCGAGCCATATGATCCCAACTGCCAGCGCCAGACTTGCCATCACGGCCATCGCGAACTGCGTTCCCGGAGCGAAATACCTGCGCAAAACCTACTCCTAGCTTACAGTTTGGGGTGACCATAAGCGGTAGTAACTTTTGTCAGGCTTTGCTCAGGGTCTCATATGATCGAACGCACGGAACGTCGTCTAAGCGCCCCGTTTTGGTTTATTAAACCAAAGCTTGCAAGCGGCACCCCCTGAACAGGGGGGAGACGCAACGCCTCATACTACGAATAGTGCGGTATCTATTTTGATAATGATTGGGAAAATTGCTGATGAGCAAGAAATTTTTGATGTCCGTCGCCTCTATAATTGCGGTGACGAGCCTTTCGGGCTGCTTGTCTGGTGGCAATGGGGGCGTTGTCGGCGCAGGCGGTTCCGGTGGCGGTGCCGCAGGCTTTGAGGCTGCATATGACGCTGTGGCAGCACGGGCACCGACGACCGATATGCCAACAAGCCTTGACGCCACCTATACAGGTCAGTTCAAGGTCGGCGTAAACAATGGAACGGCCCAATTTTTCGGAACCAACCTGGATCCGCAACTGGCCGAAGTGGTCGGTGATCTCGATATCGACGTCGCGTGGACGGAAAATCAGGTCGCCAACCCGTTCTCTGGTTCGGCCACGAACATTGTCGCCACCTTGGCGGGCACGTCCACTTCCGTCCCGATCACGGGCGACTTGACTGTAACCGACGCGCTGCCTTTCACGCTCAACCGTGTCAATACGCCGTCGCAGGTGATCGCTGGCCAAACGATTCCAGAGCTTAATACTGGAGCCTTCTTGTTTCACATGACTGGCCGACTGGAGAATGACGGCGAGCAAGGCGATGCGACCGTGCAGTTTGGCGGTAACTTCTTCGGACCCGGCGGCAACGCGATGGTCGGCGCTGTGGTCGGCGGGATCAACGATTTGAGCAACCCCAGCGCGTCAATCTTCGACGCGGGTATCGGTGGCACATTCTACGCGACGCAGTAGAACGCCAATTTGCGGTATCGTGGCGATCGGCGGGCTCTCTCGCCGGTCGCATTTTTTTGTTTGCCAAGGGAGATTATTGCAATGGCTCTGATCCCAAGACTGTTCTTCGCTCTGGCAGTCTGCGTCTTTGCGAGCTTCGGCCTGACGCAAGCAGGTCATGCCTTCACGCTGGATGATGCCGAAAAAGCTGTCACCGGTGGCCGGGCCGCTCAGGTGATCCCCGCACTTGAAGCATATGCGCCGAAAACCGAGACCGAGGTGTTGCGGCGCATATGGATACTGGGCGTAGCCAACGCGCGTGCAGGCCAGCCAAAAGCGGCGGTGAAACCGCTGGCGAAACTGGTCGCCAAAGTCCCTGCCAATCCGACGTTCCGGTTGGAGCTTGCCAGTGCGCTTTTGGCCTCGGGACAAGAAGAGCGTGCACGCTATCACCTTGAGCTGGTCAAGGGCGCGGGCTTGCCACCCGAGATGCAGGAGCGCGTGCAGTCCCAGATTGACCGCCTCGAGACGAAAAAAAACTGGCAAGGTTACTTCCGCTTCGCGCTTGTCCCTGAAAGCAATGCAGCGCGCCGGACCCAGGCGGAGACCGTGAACCTTGGCGGATTGGTCTTTGGTCTCAACCCGAATGCCCGAGAACAAGCCGCCAACGGCGTTGAACTGGGTTTCGGCATTGCTGCACTTCGCGTGGTCTCGGACACCGCCCGCGCGCGATTTGGTGTGGATATGCAAGCCCGATTGTTTGACGGTCGCGCACCCGATGATGTGTTCGTGCGGGCCAATGCAGCACTTTTGCAGTACGGCCAGACCGGGCGGCTGTTGACGACAGAGATTTTCGCCACGCAGCGCTGGCTCGACAATTCCAGCTATAGCACCTCGCAGGGCGTTGGTCTGAGTTATGGCCTCGCGGTTGGCAATCGGGCAGGGGTGAAAATGGGACTGCAGCACGAATGGATTGACTATACCCAAGGCTCCTATGACGTGCGCCGAACCGCAGCCAGTGTGCAGCTCAGTTATGCCGCAACGGCGCAGTTGATCTTGCAAGCCGGCCTGCGGGCTGAGCTTCGATCAAGCAGCTACACGCTCGCTGCCGGGGCGGCAAAAGGCATTTCCATCGGCGGCGACTATACCTTTGCAGGTGGTCTGCGGATGGGGTTGCAACTGTCCTACGACCACAACGCCTACGATGGGATACACCCTTTGTTTGGAGTGGAACGCACCGACCGGAAGACTACCGCAGCGGTTCTGTTCACCAATCAGAACTGGCAGTACCGAGGCTTTGCTCCCGTTCTCAAAATCGGCGTCGAGCGTCAAAAATCAAGCATCAGCCTGAACAGCTATCGCAACGTCGCGACAAGCATTGGAATTACGCGGTCGTTTTAGGGTTTGACTGGCTCGGTTTGCGGCCGCTACGGCAACTAAAACGCAAAACGCCGCCTCTCCGGGAGGCGTTTTGATATCTAAATGCAGACGGGCAATCAGGCGCTGCGGCCTCCGGCAAAGCGTTGTTCCCAGCCTTCGCGGTCTTCATCTGTAATCTTGGCGAACAGCACTTCAGGTACGGAAAACACGTGGCCCGGCTGCAATTCCGACAGCGCCTCTGCCACGTCCGACGGCCAATCGGCGGCTTCGCCCAGATGCATCGCCGCGCGCATCGATGCGGCGGCATCGGGAATGAACGGCGCCGACAGCCTCGCGTAAAAGGCGATCAGGTTCAGCGCCAGCCGGATTTGCGCGGCAGCGGCATCCGGGTCGGTCTTGAACACGGTCCAGGGGGCGACGGTTTGCAAATACTCATTGCCCGCAACCCAGATCGCGCGCAATTCGGCCGCCGATTTGCGCACTTCGCGGGCGTCCATCAGGACCTCGTAGCGTTTCAGCCGCGCTTGCAGGTCTGCAATCAGGGCCTCTTCGACGGGGCCATAGCTGCCTGCTGCCGGCACTTCTTCGGAAAACTTCGAGCGGCAGAATTTGGTGACACGGCTGACAAAGTTGCCCAGCACATCGGCCAGATCCTTGTTCACACCCTGCTGAAACTGCTCCCAGGTAAATTCGCTGTCGGATGTTTCGGGGCAATTGGCCAGAAGCCACCAGCGCCAGTAATCGGCGGGCAAAATCTCCAACGCCTGATCCATGAAGATGCCGCGCCCCTGGCTGGTCGAGAACTGGCCGCCGTCGTAGTTCAGGTAGTTGAACGATTTCAGATGGTCGACCATCTTCCACGGCTCTTCGGACCCCAGCACGGTGGCGGGGAACGACAGGGTGTGGAAGGGCACGTTGTCCTTGCCCATGAACTGCGTGTAGTTCACGTCGTCCGCGCCCTTGTCGGTGCGCCACCAGCGTTCCCAGTCGGTGCCGTTTGCTTCGGCCCATTCGCCCGCGCAGGCGATGTATTCGATGGGGGCGTCGAACCAGACATAGAACACCTTGCCCTCCATGCCGGGCCAGTCCGCGTCGCCGCGTTTGACCGCGATGCCCCAGTCGAGGTCGCGCGTGATGCCGCGATCCTGCAATCCGTCGCCGTCGTGCAGCCACTTCTTGGCGATGGAGGTGGTCAGCACTGGCCAGCCCGTCTTGCTGTCGATCCACTGGTCCAGCGTATCGCGCAGCTTGCTCTGGCGCAAAAACAGGTGCTTGGTTTCACGCACTTCTAGATCGGTCGAGCCCGAGATCGCTGAGCGCGGATCGATCAGGTCGGTGGGGTCCAGCTGCTTGGTGCAGTTTTCGCACTGGTCGCCGCGCGCCTTGTCATAGCCGCAGTTGGGGCAGGTGCCTTCGATGTAGCGGTCGGGCAGATAGCGTTTGTCGGTGATCGAATAGATCTGTTTCTCTTCTACTTCCTCGATCAGCCCTGCGTCGAACAAACGGCCCGCAAAATGCTGCGTCAGCTTGTGGTTCTGCGGGCTGGAGGAGCGTCCGAAGTGGTCAAACGACAGACGAAACCCTTCCGCGATGCGTGCCTGCACCTCGTGCAATTCGGCGCAATACTCGGCCACCGGCTTGCCCGCTTTCGCGGCAGCCAGTTCGGCGGGGGTGCCGTGTTCGTCCGTGGCGCACAAAAACAGCACCTCGTTGCCGCGTCCGCGTTGATAGCGGGCGAAAAGATCGGCGGGCAATTGCGAGCCTATGAGATTGCCGAGGTGTTTGATGCCATTGATGTACGGCAGGGCGGAGGTGATCAGGTGACGGGTCATTTTTGCGCCTATGGTCTGCGTTTCATGCTGCTTTAGCAGCGCAGGGGGGGCGGGGAAAGGGTCAGTCGCGTTCGCGGCTGCGTCCAAGAAGACGCCCGATCAAAAAGCTGGTGCGCGGGGCATAGATATAACGGGTGCGTTTTTGCTTGGTCGGGCGGGCGCGCATGCGGGTCAGACCGAACAGGATCAGCGCGCCGTGACCCACAGCGATCATGCCGAACAGCGCGCCGGGACCATAGGAGGTGATCAGCGCCGAGGCCACGTAGGGCGCGGCGATCGCTCCCAGCGCGAAAAAGAACATGAGCGCCGCCGAGAGTTCGACCCGTTCGTCGTCGCTGGCGAAATCATGGGCGTGGGCGGCGGCGACCGAATAGATTGGAAAGGTGGTCATCCCGAATAAGCCCGCCGTCAGCATGATGCCGACGGTGCCTAACCCGCTGGCCATGACCGTGATGGCACAGCTGCCCATCGCTGCCGCCGACAGCCAGATCAGCACCCAGCGGCGGTCGTATTTGTCGGCCAGCCAGCCCGCGGGGTATTGTGCAATCGCCCCGCCCAGCACGAAGGCCGACAGGAACCACGCGATCTGCCCGGTGCTCAGCCCCACGTCCTGACCATAGACGGGGCCGACCATGCGAAAGCTGGCCGAGGACAGGGCCGCCACGACCACACCCGCCGCCGCCAGAGGCGAGCGGTCGACCGCAAGGCGCGGGCGCAGACGCGGTGCGCTGGGCGTTTGTGGTTGCTGTGCCGTGGTCAGTGTCAGCGGCAACAGCGCTGCACAACACAAGATCGCCAGCATGTTGTAGCTGATGTAGCTGGCCGGCGTCAGGATGCCGATGATCATCTGGGCCGCCAGTGATCCCGACATGTCCACCACACGGTACACGGCCATGGTGCGCCCGCGCGTCTCGTTGGTGACCTTGGCCTGTAACCACGCCTCGATCACTGTGTAGCAGCCTGCCACGCACAGGCCCGATGCGACGCGCATCAACGCCCATGCGTAAGGATCGACCACCATCATGTGCGCCAGCAGACCGATTGCGCCCGAGGCGGTGAAAGCGGCGAATGCGCGCGAGTGGCCGACCGACCCCATCAGGCGCGGCGCCCACCAGCAGCCGATGAAAAAGCCGAAAAAATGCGCCGAGCCGAGCATCCCGATCTCTTGTCGCGAGAAGTCCAAGGCAAGTCCGGAAAGTGCGTCCAGCGGCCCGACACCGCCTGAGCTGAGTTGCAGCAGCAGGACAGACAGCAAAAGAGCAGCGAGGGAAATCAGCAGGCGCATATATTGCGCACCATGGGCCGCAGTCGTGGCGGGGCCAAGAGGGGATGCGACAGAATTGCGTCGTTATTGCGTGGTTTTTTGAGGCAGGGCGCGGGAGGCGCACAATAGAGGCGCTGAGTGGCGTTTTGAGCCGGAGCGGCAAGCCTTGGCAAGTCGTTGGAAAGCGGTGGAGTTCCCTTGTGGTTTCGAACGCTATCGCTAGGGTTGCCAGCGCAAAAACAGGGGATACCGGCATGAAAATGAAAACACTGGGCCGAACGGACATCAAGGTGTCGGAGCTGTGCCTTGGGTCGATGACGTGGGGCACGCAGAACACGACCGAGGAGGGGTTCGAGCAGATCGAGCGGGCGCTGGATGCGGGCATCAATTTCATCGACACCGCCGAGATGTACCCGACGACACCGATCTCGGCCGAAACGGTGGGGCGGACGGAGCAGATCATCGGGCTTTGGCACGAAGATCGCGGTCGGCGTCAGGATTACGTTTTGGCGACAAAGCATTCCGGCGAAGGCATGAAACACTGCCGCGAGGGTGCTCCGATCACGGCCGAGACGATCCCGCTGGCCATCGACGATTCGCTGCGGCGCCTGCAGACCGATTACATCGATCTCTACCAGTTTCACTGGCCCAATCGCGGCAGCTATATGTTTCGCAAGAACTGGACCTTTGATCCTTCGGGACAGGACCGGGCGGCGACAGTGCAGAACATGGAAGACTGTCTGGGCGCATTGCAGCGTGAGGTGGACCGCGGACGCATCCGCGCCTTTGGCCTGAGCAACGAAAGCGCCTGGGGCACGACCCAATGGGTCGAGGCGGCGTCACGGACCGGCTGCCCGCGCGTGGCGACGGTGCAGAACGAATATTCGCTGATGTGCAGGCTTTACGACACCGACATGGCCGAGATGAGCGTGAACGAAGACGTGGGCCTGCTGGCGTTCTCGCCGCTCGCCGCAGGGCTTCTGACCGGCAAGTACCAGGGCGGCAAGGTGCCTGGCGGGTCGCGCATGGACATCAACGGCGATCTTGGCGGGCGCAAGACCGATCGCGCGTTTGCGGCGGTCGATGCCTATCTTGATATCGCGCAGCGGCACGGGCTGGACCCGGTGCAGATGGCGCTGGCGTGGTGTTGCACGCGGCCTTTCATGACGTCGGTGATCTTTGGGGCCACGACGATGGACCAGTTGGAACGTGCCTTGGGATCTGCGGATGTGGCTTTGTCAGATGAGGTGATGAGCGAGATTGATCTTGCGCACCGTGCGCATCCGATGCCGTATTGAGCGATGCCTTGTTGAGCGATGCCTTCGCGGGCGAAGGGCTTGGGGCCTGTCGGTGTGCAGTGGATATTTAGAGCCAAGAGAAGCAGGGGGCATCATCCGGATTTGCGATGGGCGCGCGCGCTGGTGCCATGTGCTGCGGCATAGGCGCGGGCAAAGCCTGATTGGCTGGAAAAGCCGGTGCTGAGAGCGATGTCGTGAAGCGGGCGGTGGGTCTGGGTCACCAGCCGCTCTGCCTCGGCCATGCGCAGGGACATGTAGTGCGCTTGCGGTGTCAGCCCGACTGTCGCCTTGAATTGCAATTGCAGCGCGCGCGGGCTGAGGCCCAGACGTTTTGCGATTATTGCGATGGGCAGTGGTGCATCCAGCGTGGTCTCCATCAAGGCGTGGGCGCGCGCCGTGATGTGGCTGTGCCGTGACCGCTGGGGTTGGCGGATCTGCGGTTGCGAGGGGGCGGCGGTGGTGTCGGTGATAAAGCTGCCGGCGACTTTGCGGGCCAATGCAGGGCCACAGGTTTCCGCGATCAGCGCCAGCATCATGTCGAGCGTGGGGGCGGCGCCGCCTGCGGTGCGGAACTTGCCGCTGACCTGATAGCGGGCGTTGACGGTCTGTGTTTCGGGGAACTGTGCGGCGAAGGCCTCGAAGTCTTCCCAGTGCACGGTCGCTGTGCGCCCATCCAAAAGCCCCGTGCGCGCCAGCACCCAAGGGCCGCCATCGACCCCCGCCACATGATCCGCCCGCGCCGCCAACCTGCGCAGGCTGGAGAGCAGTGCCGGTGTGCTCTGGCGATCAGGGTCGAAGCCCGAGACCACGATGATCCAGTCGCATCGGCCAATGCGGGCCAGCGGATTGGCCGGGATCACCAGCCCCGAGGTCAGCGTCACCGGCGTATCGTCAGGCGTGGCCAGATGCCAGCGGAACAGCTGTCGCCCCGCATGGCGGTTCGCGGCACGCAGCGGATCTACGGCTGCAGCAAAGCTGAGCGTATTCGATGTGTCGAGCACAAGGACGACAACATTGGTTATATTTTCGGATTTCATCAATTCAATTTCGTATTTTGCAAAGTGTGGTTGCAAGATGCCGCCATGATGCCGCACAAAGCAAGTTGAATATCGGAGAGACACGCGATGCCATTGGCCATGACCAAAGACGTTTTTATCACCTGCGCGGTGACCGGTTCCGGCGCGAGCCAAGACCGCAGCCACCATGTGCCGCGCAGCCCCAAGCAGATCGCCGAAAGTGCCATCGCCGCAGCAAAGGCCGGTGCCGCCGTGGTGCATTGCCACGTGCGTGATCCTGAAACCGGCAAGCCAAGCCGCGATCTTGGGATGTTCCGCGAAGTCACCGACCGCATCCGCGACAGCGACACGGACGTCGTGCTGAACCTGACGGCGGGCATGGGCGGCGACATCACCTTTGGCGATGTGGAAAACCCCATGCAGCTGAGCGAGGCGGGCACCGACATGGCAGGTGCGACGGAGCGCGTGGCGCATGTGGCCGAATGCCTGCCCGAGATCTGCACGCTGGATTGCGGCACGATGAACTTTGCCGAGGCCGATTACGTGATGACCAACACCCCCGGCATGCTGGTGGCGATGGGCCGCATGATGACCGAACTGGGGGTGAAGCCCGAGATCGAAGCGTTCGACACCGGGCACCTTTGGTACGCCAAGCAACTGGTCAAGGATGGCGTTCTGGACAGCCCCGCGCTGGTGCAGCTGTGCATGGGCGTGCCGTGGGGGGCGCCGGACGATCTGAACACATTTATGGCGATGGTGAACAATGTGCCGGACGACTGGACGTTTTCGGCATTCGGTCTGGGGCGCAACCAGATGGCCTATGTCGCGGCATCGGTGCTGGCGGGTGGCCATGTGCGCGTGGGGCTTGAGGACAACCTGTGGCTGGACAAGGGCGTGCTGGCCGAGAACTGGCAACTGGTCGAACGGGCGGGAACGATCATCGAGAACATGGGCGCGCGGGTGATCGGCCCTGCCGAGGTGCGTGAGAAACTGGGGCTGGTCAAACGTGCACCCAAAGCTTGAGCGGATGCGCTGGCTGTTTGGCTTGACGCTGGGCGTGTTGGCGGCATGTACGCAAGTGCCGACAGAAACCGGCTACCGCGACGCATCGGTGATCATCGCCTCGACCACCCGGTTCGACGCAGCACGCTTTGCGGGAGATTGGGTCGTTCGCGCGGCCTACCCCGAAGACGCCGATTTGCGCGGCGTGCAAGCGCGCCAGAACGGTGCGGCGTTCACGCTGGCGTCGAACCGATGCAATGCGGCGGGGCAATGCGGTACGGTTTCCCAAGTGTGGCCTGCAATGGCGACAGGGCAGGGACGCTATGTGCTGCGGGGCCCTGGTGGCGATGCGGACCGTAACCTTTGGGTGCTTTGGGTCGATGACGGATTTCGCACGGCGGTGGTCGGCACGCCGGACGGCACGTGGGGCTGGATCCTGGACCGCAACGCGACAGGCGGGGCCGATCGCATTGCAGCGGCACGCGAAGTGCTGGATTTCAACGGATATGACCTGACGCGGCTGGTGACACGGCCTTGAGGCCGCGCGAGGGTTGCAAACACAATAGCGGGTCGCGGGGCCCGCAAACAAAAGAGGTGAACAATGGGCAAACAAGTGGCAGCCGTCATCGGGGGTGGTGTAATCGGGGGCGGCTGGGCCGCGCGGTTCTTGCTGAACGGATGGGATGTGCAGATTTTCGACCCAGACCCGCAGGCCGAACGCAAGGTCGGCGAAGTGCTGGCCAACGCACGCCGCTCACTGCCGGGGCTGGTCGATGTGGTGTTGCCCTCTGAAGGCGAGCTGACCTTTCACGACACCATCGAAGCGGCCGTCGCCGGTGCGGTTTGGATACAGGAAAGCGTGCCCGAGCAACTGGCGATCAAGCACAGGACTTTTGCGCAGATACAAGCAGCCTGCGCGCCCGAGGCGGTGATCGGGTCATCGACGTCGGGGTTCAAGCCATCGGAACTGCAAGAAGGTGCCGCGCGGCCCGGTCAGATCATTGTCGCGCATCCGTTCAACCCGGTCTACCTGTTGCCGCTGATCGAGGTGGTGCCGACCGCCGAGAACACCCCCGCCTTTCTCGACGGGGCCGAGGCGATCCTGACCGGCATGGGGTTCTATCCGCTGCGCGTGCGCAAGGAAATTGACGCGCATATCGCGGACCGTTTCCTTGAGGCCGTGTGGCGAGAGGCGCTCTGGCTGGTCAAGGACGGCATCGCCACCACGGAAGAGATCGACAACGCGATCCGCTATGGTTTCGGCATCCGCTGGGCGCAAATGGGCCTGTTCGAGACCTACCGCGTGGCGGGCGGTGAAGCGGGGATGAAGCATTTCATGGCGCAGTTCGGTCCCTGCCTGAAATGGCCCTGGACCAAACTGATGGACGTGCCGGAATTCACCGACGAGTTGGTTGACCTGATTGCAGGCCAGTCGGATGCACAGTCGGGGGCCTATTCGATCCGCGAGCTTGAGCGCATCCGCGACAACAATCTGGTCGCGATGATGCGTGCGCTCAAGGCGCAGGACTGGGGCGCGGGGGCGTTGATGAACGCGCAAGAGGCCACATTGCGCGCCGCATCGACCTTGGGCGCGCGGGTCGATCAGATGGCGGACGTGTCGGCGCCGTTGCTGACAGTTCACCGTGCCGTGCCGCTGGATTGGACCGATTACAACGGTCACATGACCGAGGCGAAGTATCTGCAAGTCTTTGGCGATGCCACTGACCGGTTCATGAACATGATCGGTTGCGACCTTGAGTACATCGGTTCGGGCGGCAGCTATTTCACTGTCGAGACGCATATCCGGCATGTGGACGAGGTGCTGGCCGGCGCCGTGATCGAGGTCCGCACGCAGGTGCTGGCGGGGGCTGGCAAGAAGATGCATGTGTTCCACGAGATGTACGAGGGCGATCGTTTGTTGGCCACGGGCGAGCATTTCTTGCTGCACGTCAGCCTTGAGACGCGCCGCCCCTCCGAGCCATCTGCACCAATCCTAGCAGCACTCGAAAGGGTGGTCACGGCCCATGCCGCATTGCCATCACCGAATGGGGTGGGACGCGCCGTGGGGCAGCGGCCTTGAGGCGGGTTCTGATGCAGGATCAAGTCTAAACGCTCTGGGCGATCAGCGGGCGCAATCCGTTCAGGTGACCCGGCATGTCGCGCGCAGTGACCGATGCCTGTCGGATCAGCGTGTCGAAATCTGCGGTCAGCGTCTCGATGCGGGGGCGGTCG
>JAGXHE010000014.1 GCA_024636445.1 Sulfitobacter sp. | reverse complement strand
CGAAGCGCTTGATCTGTTCACGACCACACGCGCCCGGACGCAAGCATTGGCGGCACCGCTTTGTCCCGAAGACACGATGCTGCAAAGCATGGAAGACGCCTCTCCGGTCAAGTGGCACCTGGCCCATACCACGTGGTTCTTCGAAGAGTTCATTCTGAAGCCCCGGCTGCCCGACTATAAATCTCCCGATGAGCGTTTCGCGTTTCTGTTCAATTCCTACTACACGCAAGCCGGTCCTCGTCATGCGCGCGATCAACGCGGGCTTGTCTCGCGACCCGACAATGAGGCCGTGCGCGGCTACCGCGCCCATGTCGAGGACAGCCTCGACAGCTTGATGGACGCGCACCGCGACGACAGTGACGAGATCGCAGGGCTGGTCGAGATCGGGTGCCACCACGAGATGCAGCACCAAGAGCTTCTGATCACTGACCTGTTGCATGGGCTCAGCTTTAATCCGTTGCTGCCCGCCTACAAAGACCCCGAACCGCTCGCGGTCACGCAGCAGGTGCCGCTGAGCTTCAAACTCCATGATGGCGGACTTGTCGAGATCGGCCATGACGGACGCGGGTTCGCCTATGATTGCGAAGGGCCACGCCACAAGAACTGGCTCGAACCGTTCCAGATCGCGGACCGCTGCGTCACCAACCGCGAATGGATCGCGTTCATCGACGA
Organism: Sulfitobacter sp.; assembly: GCA_024636445.1. Taxonomy (GTDB): domain Bacteria; phylum Pseudomonadota; class Alphaproteobacteria; order Rhodobacterales; family Rhodobacteraceae; genus Pseudosulfitobacter. Next base: position 4,697 of record JAGXHE010000014.1, on the reverse strand, counting down.
CGGCGGCTACAGCGACCCGCGTCTGTGGTTGATGGAAGGCCATGCCGTCGCTGCGCGCGAAGGCTGGGAGCATCCGCTATACTGGTGGAAACAGGACGACACGTGGTGGACATATACGCTGCGTGGCCCCCAGCCGGTGGCGCTCGACGCGCCCGTGGTCCATGTCAGCTACTACGAGGCCGAGGCATTTGCGCGGTGGGCCGGTGGCCGTCTGCCCACCGAAGCCGAGCATGAAGTAGCGTTCCGCGACAGTCCCATCCGGGGAAACCTGATGGGCGATGCAGGCGCGATCGGCGCATTGCGGCCCCTGCCCGGCAACGGCATCTGGGGCGACGTCTGGGAATGGACCGCCTCGGATTTCGCGCCCTATCCCGGTTTCCGTGCGTCAGAGGGTGCATTGGGCGAATACAATGGTAAGTTCATGGTCAATCAGCGCGTGCTGCGTGGCGGGTCCTGCGCTACGCCAAAACAGCAGATGCGAACGACGTATCGGACATTTTTCTATCCGCACCAGCGCTGGCAGATGATGGGGCTTCGTCTGGCCAAGGATGATGCGTGACCGGCTTTGCCTGCGCAGGTTTTCAGGCGCTACTGCAACGCAACGCCATGGGTCCGCTGGGCCTGAACGTCGCGGGCATGGGCGGGCCAGCTTGACCGGATGAAGGCCAGAATATCCATGATCTCTTCATCCGACAACACATCCCCGAAGGCAGGCATTCCGCTGGTAAAATTCGCGACACCACGCGCCTCCAGCGCGGCCTGACCACCCAGGCGCGTATACTCCAGCAACAGCGTCGTGTCGTGGTGCCAGGTGTGCCCCGAAACGTCATGCGGCGGGGCAGGCAATACGCCGTCCGGGGTGGGCGCGCGCCAGTCTGGCTGTCCTTCGAGATTTTCGCCGTGACAGGACGCGCAGTTCTGCGAGTAGAGCTGTTCACCGCGAACAAGATCGCGGCCTTCGAACTCATCTGCCGCTTGGGCTGCAATCGGCAGTGCCGCTATCAGGACCGCGCCAAGCGTCGCGCGTCGCGATGTTCGCATCATAAAGGTTTCCTCTTTAAGCGTGGCAAGGGCAGCGGCATCCAAGCCTGCTGCCCCTTGGTCGCCACGGCTATTCGGCCACGCAATCGGCAAAGTATTGCATGGTGCCATCCTCGCCCTTTTCCTGCACCAGACCGTGAATGTCGGTTTCAAAGCCGGGACATTCGCGCGCAAACTCGCGGTTGAACTTGAGGTAGTCGACGATCTTGCGGTTGAACACTTCGCCGGGGATCAGCAGCGGAATGCCCGGTGGATAGGGTGTGACAAGGCTGGTGGTGATGCGCCCCTCGAGCTTGTCGATCGGCACCCGCTGCGTGGTGCGCCGCGCGATGTGGGCATAGGCCTCGCTGGGCTTCATCGCCGGTGTCAGATCGCTCAGGTAGATCTCGGTGGACAGGATCGCCACGTCATGTTTGGCGTATTGCTCGTGCACGTGCTGGCACAGGTCGCGCAGCCCCATGTTTTCGTAGAACGGATTTTTGGCGCTGAATTCGGGCATGGCGCGCCACATCGGCAGGTTCTTGGCGTGATCGTCCTTGAACTGCTGCAAGGCGGTCAACAGCGTGTTCCAGCGGCCCTTGGTGATGCCGATGGTGAACAGGATGAAAAAACTGTAAAGTCCGGTCTTTTCCACCACGACGCCATGTTCGGCCAGATACTTGGTCACGATCGAGGCCGGAATACCGGTCTCCTCGAACCGCCCGTCAAGGTTCAGGCCCGGTGTGATCAGCGTCGCCTTGATCGGGTCGAGCATGTTGAAGCCGGGGGCCATGTCGCCGAACCCGTGCCAGCTGTCCGCGCCGTCCGATGCCTGCACGCCTTCCGCGTCGGTCCTCTTGAGCACCCAATCCTTGTTGCGCCCGATCCCCTCTTCGACAAGGCTCTCCGGTCCCCAGACCTTGAACCACCAATCGTCGTCGCCATACTCTTCGTCGATCTTGCGCATGGCACGGCGGAAATCCAGTGACTCCTCGATGCTCTCCTCGACCAGGGCGGTGCCGCTGGGCGGTTCCATCATCGCCGCCGCCACATCGCAACTTGCGATGATGCTGTACTGCGGGCTGGTCGAGATGTGCATCAGGTACGCCTCGTTGAACAGGTGACGATCCAGCGGCGTGTCCTGGCTGTCCTGAACCAGAACGTGGCTGGCCTGGCTGATGCCGGCAAGCAGCTTGTGGATCGACTGCGTGGCATAGGTGACGGCGTGCTTGGGCCGTTTGCGTTTGCGGCCCATCGCATGGAAATGACCGTAGAACGGGTGGAATGCCGCGTGCGGCAGCCATGCCTCGTCAAAGTGCAGGTTGTCGATATAGCCGTCGAGCAGGTCCTTGATCGTCTCGGTGTTGTACAGAACCCCATCGTAGGTCGACTGGGTCAACGCCATGATGCGCGGCTTGACCGTGTCCGCATCGACCCCGGCCAGCAATGGGTTCGCCCGGATCTTGGCCTTGATCGCGTCGACCTCGAAGGCGCTTTGCTGGATCGGTCCGATGATCCCCCAGTGGTTGCGCGTGGGCTTGAGGAACACCGGCACCGCACCGGTCATGATGATGCTGTGCAGGATGGATTTGTGGCAGTTGCGGTCCACAACCACCACATCGTCGGGTGCCACGGTATGGTGCCAGACCATCTTGTTCGAGGTCGATGTGCCGTTGGTTACGAAAAAGCAGTGATCCGCATTGAAAATGCGCGCGGCGTTGCGCTCGGACGCGCCGATGGCGCCGTTGTGATCCAGCAGCTGCCCCAGTTCCTCGACCGAATTGCAGACATCGGCACGCAGCATGTTCTCGCCGTAGAACTGGTGGTACATCTGCCCGATAGGGCTTTTGAGAAAGGCGACGCCGCCGGAGTGGCCGGGGCAGTGCCATGAATACGATCCGTCCTCGGCGTAATCCAGAAGCGCCTTGAAGAACGGCGGCTGGATGCCTTCGAGATAGGTCTTGGCCTCGCGGATGATGTGGCGTGCCACAAATTCCGGCGTGTCCTCGAACATGTGGATAAAACCGTGCAATTCGCGCAGGATGTCGTTGGGCAGGTGGCGGCTGGTCTTTGTCTCGCCGTAGACGTAGATCGGCACATCCTCGTTTTTCCAGCGCACTTCCTCGATGAAGCTGCGCAGGTTCAGCACCGCCGGATCAAGGTCGGGACCGGGGCTGAATTCCTCGTCGTCGATCGACAAAACGAACGCGCTGGCGCGGGATTGCTGCTGTGCGTATTTCGACAAATCACCATAGCTGGTCACGCCCAGCACCTCGAAACCTTCTTTTTCAATCGCTTCGGCCATGGCGCGGATGCCAAGACCCGAGGAGTTTTCAGAACGGAAATCTTCGTCAATAATGACGACTGGAAAGCGAAATTTCATGAGGCTACCTTAGACCAAGAATTTATCGGAAACGCGCAACATGCAGGTTGGGTTGCACTCATGTTCCCGCAACATTTTGCGATCATGTTTCGAACAGTGTGTTTTTGCGGAAAGGCATGGCGTCAAGGGTAGACAGCGCCCATCCATCGGTAAGCCTTGGAATAAAGAAATGGGGCGCGTTTTACCATCCCGAAAAGCGACCCCCTGTTCCCGCTCTCATGACGCCACATGGCCTTGTGAAAGGGTTTGGGGGCGTGGTGACGGTGCCCTAAAAACTGTGAGAGCTGCAGCAGCATGGGCTGTGCCACCCGGATGGCCCGCGTCTTGCGCCCCGATCAGATTGGCATTTTCCCGATGCGCGTCGATAGTTTCAATTGTCTATCGAAGGCATGAGTTTTAGGCTGATCCCGTTGCCGCGAGGGGGCCGCACCATGTCGAAACGTCCGTTCCATGTGATGACAGCTTTGCTTGTGGCTCTCTGGGTCGCACCGCCGCTTGGCGCGCAAACGCTGTTGCCGGTGACCTGCCTGATCGCTCCGGGTGACGTTGTCGATCTCGCGGCTCCCGTTGACGGAATCGTGGCACAGGTGAATGTGCAGCGCGGAGACCGCGTGACGGCAGGTCAGGAGGTTGCGCGGCTGGAAACGCGTCTGGAAACCGTGGCGGTCGCTGCTGCGCAGGCACGTGCCCAAAGCGATTTTGCGGTGGCGGCGGCACAGGCACGGCTGTCGTTCCTCGAAGCGGCCGCGATCAGAAATGAAAGCCTGTTCAAACGCAACGCAGTGTCCGAAGCGGTGGTCGAGGAAGCGCGTCGGCCATCATGACGGCAAACGGCACCGCGCACCGCATCCTCAACGCACGGCAGGACACCGAAGAGGCGGCTATCATAGCACAAGCAGGAGAACCGGGGCGCATCACCATCGCCACCAACATGGCCGGAGGCGGCACCGACATCGGGCTGTCGCCGCAGGTCCGCGCCGCCGGGGGTCTGCACGTGATCGCCACGGAATACCACGAATCCGGCCGCATCGACCGCCAGCTGTTCGGGCGCGCAGGACGGCAGGGCGACCCCGGAAGCGCCGAGGCGATGGTGGCGCTGGACGACGCGGTTCTGCGCCGCTTTGCACCCGGTTTGTGCCGGTTTCTAGGCGTTCTCGCGCCGTTCTGGCCCGGCCCGCTTCCCGGCCCAATCGCCCACCTTGCCGCCCGCGTCGCCCAGTCACGCGCCGAACGGCTGGCACGGCGCAACCGTGTCGAGACGCTCAAGCGCAGCGAAAAGATGACGGAACTGCTT
>JAGXHE010000106.1 GCA_024636445.1 Sulfitobacter sp. | reverse complement strand
TTGGCGATCTTGAGAACCTTGCGCACCTTCTCAAGCGGCATCGCAAGCTTTTCGGCCAGCTCTTCCGGTGTCGGCTCGCGACCGATCTCGTGCAGCATCTGGCGGCCGGTGCGCACCAGCTTGTTGATCGTCTCGATCATGTGCACCGGGATGCGGATGGTCCGGGCCTGGTCGGCGATGCTGCGCGTGATCGCCTGTCTGATCCACCACGTCGCGTAGGTCGAGAATTTATAGCCGCGACGGTATTCGAACTTGTCCACGGCCTTCATCAGGCCGATGTTGCCTTCCTGAATGAGATCAAGGAATTGCAGACCGCGGTTGGTGTATTTCTTGGCGATCGAGATCACCAGACGCAGGTTTGCCTCGACCATTTCCTTTTTGGCCTGACGGGCTTCTTTTTCGCCCTTCTGAACCTGCTGCACGATGCGGCGGAATTCAGAGATGTCCAGACCGACATATTGACCAACCTGCGCCATGTCGGCGCGCAGCTCGTCAACCTTGTCCGCCGAGCGTTCGATGAACATCTGCCAGCCGCGACCGGACCTTTCGCCCATCCGCTCCATCCAGTTGGGATCAAGCTCGTGGCCACGATAGGCATCGACGAATTCCTTGCGGTTGATGCGCGCCTGATCCGCCAGCTTCACGAGAGCGCTGTCGATCTGCATGATGCGGCGGTTGATGCCGTAAAGCTGGTCGATCAGCGCTTCGATGCGGTTGTTGTGCAGGTGCAACTCGTTCACCAGCAGCACGATTTCCGAGCGCAGCTTTTGATAGGTGGTCTCGTCACCTGCGCTAAAGCTGGAATCTTCGTTCAGCGTGGCCGAAATCCGGCTGTCCTGCATTTGCGACAGTTTGACGTAATCGTCAGCAATGATGTCGAGCGCTTCGAGAACCTGCGGCTTCAGCGCAGCTTCCATCGCGGCCAGCGACATGTTGGCCTGTTCGTCTTCGTCCTCGTCGTCGTCATCGGCAATGGGATTGCCGTCTGCATCCAGCTCGGTCTTGCTGTCGTCGCTGGTCTTTGACGTATCGGACGTGGCACCCGGAACCACCGGCTCGGTGCTGTGTTCATCACCCAACTGATCGCCGAACGTCGCCTCAAGGTCGATCACGTCGCGCAGCAGAATGTCTTCGCTGAGAAGTTCGTCGCGCCAGATGGTGATCGCCTGAAAGGTCAGCGGGCTTTCGCACAGGCCCGCGATCATGGTGTTGCGGCCGGCCTCGATGCGCTTGGCGATGGCGATTTCGCCCTCGCGGCTCAACAACTCGACGCTGCCCATCTCGCGCAGGTACATTCGCACCGGATCGTCGGTGCGATCCAGTTTTTCGGAAGTGCCCGAGCCCAGCGTGATCTCGCGGGTGCCTTCGGTCGTCGCAAGCTCGGTCGAGCCTTTGTCTTCGTCCTCGGCGTCTTCGTCCTCGATGATGTTGATGCCCATTTCGGACAGCATCGACATCACGTCTTCGATCTGCTCGGAACTGACCTGATCAGGGGGCAGGACGGTGTTCAGCTGGTCATAGGTGATGTAGCCTTTTTCACGGGCTTCGGCGATCATCTTCTTGACGGCCGCCTGACTCATATCAAGCGAGTGACCGGTGTCGGAATCGTCGGTCTTGGTGTCTTCGTTTGTGTCTTTCGCGGCCATCGGTTGCTCCTGTTAAAGCACTCCTGTCGCGAATCACCCGTAAGGCGATTCGGCTAACAGGGAATCATTCACGATTCGGGTGATTCGGCCACCCGTGTACCGTTATTTTCCCAAGGTTTCACAACGAAAACCTCATTAGTGTTGTTTTCTGCCCCGCTTCGTAAAGTCGATGGCATCGAACATAGCGCGACTGCGGGTCACTTCGCCTTTTTCCATCTTCACACCGTTGTCGGCTGTCACAAAGTCTCCGCTGCCCTCTTTCTGGGTGCTGCGGTTGGCACTGTCTGCGGCCTCGGCGGCCTGACTTAGCCGCCAGGTCACGCCTTCGTCCGCCACACCTGTCAGGTCTTCGGCGGCATCGGCAATTTCGGCGTCCAGCCCACGCGCCGCTGAAAGTTTTGCGAGCTCTTCGGCCACGGTGATCCGGGCCATGTCAGCGTCGCCGGGGGTGCGGATGCATGGGACGATAGCGACATGGCTTGCATTCAACAGGTTTTCAAGGGCTTCGGGGCCGCGTGCGCTGGAAATCTTTTCACGCAACACCTGAGCACCCTCGTGGGCGTGACGCAGGATCAGATCGCGCAAAGCGGCATTTTCGGGATTGATACACCGCAACTTTTCCAGTGGCGTTTCAAAGGCTTCAACCACTTGCGGGCAGGAAATCAGCGCCGCCATGATCACCGATTCGCGCAGCATATGCGTGACCGTATCGCCCGATGCCGTGGCCAAAGCCGAAGATTTGGTCGATGCCAGCGGAACCGGTACCGGCTGCCATTTGCCAAAGCCGCCGCTGCCAAAGCCACCGCTTCGCTGACCGCCCGAGCGCCCAGCAGCAGACGCGGCGCGCTGCGGGCGGAACAGCTGCCAGCGCAGTTCCTTGATCTCCTGGCCATAATGGTTGCGGATCGACGGATCGGCGATCAACTTGATCTTTTCACGCAGCGTCTTGTCCAGCGCCGCCTTGCGCTCGGGGCTGTCAAAGACGCGGCCTTCAGTCTCGCGCTGCCACAGCAAGCGCACCATCGGCATAGCCGCGTCCAACAGCTTTTGCAGCGCCGACGCGCCTTGGGACTTCAGCAGGTCGTCGGGGTCCTTGCCCTCGGGCATCATCGCAAAGCGCAATGATTGTCCGGCCTCGACCAGTGGCAGGGACAGATCGATCAGACGCAGGGCAGCGCCAAGTCCCGCCTTGTCACCATCGAGGGCTATGATCGGCTCGGGCGCGATGCGCCAGAGCATTTGCAGCTGGCTTTCGGTGATCGCGGTGCCCAGCGGCGCCACGGCGGCCTCGAAACCCGCCTCTGACAAAGCGATCACGTCCATATATCCTTCGGCCACGATAAGCGGCATGCCCTTGCCCGCCGCCGATCGTGCAGGACCGTGGTTGTAGAGGCTGCGGCCCTTGTCAAAGAGTTCGGTCTCGGGCGAGTTCAGGTATTTCGCACTTTCGTTCGGGTCCATCGCGCGACCACCAAAGGCCGTGCAGCGCCCGCGCGCGTCGCGGATCGGGAACATGATGCGCCCGCGGAACGTGTCGTAGGGCTTGCCACCCTTCTGGCTGGGTTTGGCGAGACCCGCGCCGAATATCAGCTCGTCGGTGATGTTCTTGGATTTCAGATGGTCCCACAGCCCCTGCCACGCATCCGGCGCAAAGCCGATTTCCCAGCGCTCAAGTGCCAGCTGGCTGAGCCCGCGCCGTTCCAGATAGGCACGCGCATCCGACGCAACGCCGGTTTTCAGCTGAAGGCGGTAGTATTGCACCGCCTGCTCCATAATGTCGGCGAGTTGCGTGCGGGTGTCGGCCTTTTGCTGGGCCTGCGGATCGCGCTCGGGCATCGGCATACCAGCCTCACCCGCCAGAATACGCACGGCCTCGATGAAATCGACATTCTCGGTCTCGCGCACGAAGGAAATCGCATCGCCTTTGGCGTGGCAGCCAAAGCAATAGTAGAATCCCTTGCGGTCATCGACGTGAAAACTGGCGGATTTTTCCTGGTGGAAGGGGCACGGTGCCCACAGATCGCCCTTGGCCTGATTGGATTTGCGGCTGTCCCACATGACCTTGCGACCCACAACCTGTCCAAGGCTGAGGCGGGTGCGCAGTTCGTCAAGGAATCCGGGGGGCAGGCTCATGCCCTATTATATCGTATCGCGGGGCGTCAGAGTCCAGATGCGGCGCGACAGGACTTTGTTTCGGAAGTCTCGCCCAGCCGGGACTGCGGGAGCCTCCGGCGGGGATATTTACGGCCAAAAGAAATCCAAGGGCTTATTGCTGCAGGCAGAGTTCCGACCAGGCGGCCGAGAAATCCTTGTTTCTCAGATCGCGGTGTTTTTGCTCGTATACCCATGGCGCGATGATCGGGATCGCGGCATCGTAGCCGTCGGGCCAGCTGTGTTCGGCTTGGAGTATGGCGGCGGGAACGGCCTGTTCGTTGACCCCGTCAAGACGTGCGCCCTGCACGGCGGAGACGATGGCGGCCTGATAGGCGCAGCTTTGTTCCTTGGTGTCTGCGGCCAGTGCGGCGGTGGACAGGACGGCGGCGGTCAGGGTTGCGGTGGCGAAGGTGGCAATCGTTAGCATACGGATCATGGCGGGCCTCTTTTGGGGACTGCGTTAAGATTTTGCGGTAGCCTAGCGCCGTGCGGCCAGGCTTTCCATTGCCGTTACGAGATCGTGAACCAATGTTGCCGCCATGCTGCGGAAAGCAAGGATCAAGAAGCTGTCGACGCCGGTGCGGGTGATCGAGGCGTTCAGGTGGCCCAGTTGCGTTCGCGCGGTGTGGCCGCGTTTGAATTTGGCCAGCGACAGGTCGACGGGCACCAGCCGCGCGAGCACAGCGGCTGCATCATCGCCCGACAGGGTCACGCAAGCCCATGCGTCGGTCTGGTCGGTGAGTGCTGCGTGTTCCGCCAGTGCCGCATCCGGCGCAGGGCCTGCCAGCAGCGCCATGTCGCGGCCAAACCAGATGGCGCGCGCGCCTTGCTTGCCGGTGGTACGGTTGGGAGCGGGAAAATCCATGCCGTGGGCGTCTTTCAGAGCGCCAGCAGCCCCCTGTTTGTAAGGGGCAACCGAGGTCAGCGCGCCAAGATCGGTTTCCGTCAGCACACAGGTGCCGATGGTCTTGGGCAACAGCCCGTAGCAGGGCGTCGTGGCGGTCAGGGTCAGTGCATCAGCCATATCATCAACCGCGCGCGCGGCCTCCTTCGGGGTCGAGGAAAACAGGGTTGCAGACCTCGACCACGGTGTCCATGCCGCGCAGGGCGTCGACAAAGCGCAGGCGGTCGCCGTGGCGGGCTGCGCCGCCGCGCACGAAGCCAAGGCCGATGTAGTGGCCGAAGTCGGGCGAGAAGGCGACCGAGGTCACATAGCCCTGATCATTGGCAGGCACTGCTTCGCTGCTTTCGGAATAGAGGTGCGCGCCTGCGGTCAGTTTCTTGATCGCGCCGACCGGTTTGAGGCCGACGAGTTGTCCGCGGTCATCGTCGATCAGCCCTTCGCGCGCGGCCATCGTCTTGCCGATGCAGTCCTTTTTCGCCGAGATCATCCGCTCCATGCCGACGTCAAAGGCCGTGGTGCGTCCGTGGATTTCCGAATGGGTGATATGGCCTTTTTCGATCCGCAGCACGTTCAGTGCCTCCATGCCGTAGGCACCGCCCTCGAGCGCCTCGGCGCGTTTGACCAGCACGCGGAACAACGCGTCGCCGTAGTGTGCGGGCACTGCCAGCTCGTAGGCATGTTCGCCGGAGAACGATATCCGAAACAGCCGCGCGTCGATCCCAGCAACGCGCACCGGACCGCACGCCATGAAGGGCCATGTGTCGTTGTCGATGGGCGTTTCCACCAACCCGTTCACCAGATCGCGCGATTTGGGCCCCGCGATGGCAAACTGCGCCCACTGTTCGGTGACGGACATGATCCGCACGTCCCATTCAGGATGGTGCACCTGGGCAATGAACTCCAGATGGCGCATCACCTGCCCTGCCGCCGCCGTGGTCGTGGTCATGGCAAAATGCGTCTCGCCCAGCCGGGCGGTGGTGCCGTCGTCCATCACATGACCGTCTTCGCGCAGCATCAGACCATAGCGCACGCGCCCGACCTTGAGCGTCGAGAACACGTTGGTATAGGCAAAATCCAGCAGCTTGGCGGCGTCGGGGCCCTGAATGTCAATCTTGCCCAGCGTCGAGACATCGCAAACGCCCACGGCACCTCGCACATGGCCGACTTCGCGGTCGCAGGACTGTCGCCAGTTGCTCTCGCCCTTGCGCGGGAAATAGCTGGGGCGATACCACAGGCCCGCCTCGATCATCGGGGCGCCCATGGCGACGCTGGCGGCATGCGAGGTGGTGTGGCGTTCGGGCGCGAAGCCCTTGCCGCGCGATCCCGCACCCAATGCCGCAAGCGTCACCGGCGTATAGGGCGGGCGGAAGGTGGTCGTGCCTGTCTCGGGGATGCCACGGCCCGTCGCGTCGGCCAGCACGGCCAGTGCAGCGACGTTCGAGTTCTTGCCCTGGTCGGTCGCCATCCCCTGGGTCGTGTAGCGTTTCATATGCTCGACCGAGCGGAAGTTTTCGATGGCGGCTTGTTTGACGTCCTTGACCGTCACGTCGTTCTGGAAATCCAGCCAGGCGCGGCCCTTGCCTGCGACGGCCCAGAGCGGTGCGACCTTGTAGGGAGTATCGTCGGCCTGCGGCACGGTGACATCTGCGACGGTCTTTCCGAAGTCGGACAAGGCGTCGCGTGCCGCTTCGGCACCGGAGGTCAGGCAGCCGTGCAGGGTGAACCGGCCCGACGCAGCACCGGCGACGGTCATGCCGGGAATGGCCTCCTTGCCGGGCACGAAGCTTGCCATGCTCTCGTTCCATTCGGGACGCCCGTTCATGTGGCAGGTCAGATGTACGGTCGGGTTCCAGCCGCCCGACATGGCCAGACAGTCGGTCGCCAACTTGTCCTCGCCCGAGGTGGTCCGGTAGGTGATCGCGTCCAGCCCCTTGCGGCCAGCGCTGTTGCACACCTGCGCGCCACGGATCAGCCGGTAATCGCCCTGCGCCTGCGCGTCGGGGCGGCTGTCGAGAACAGCCGTGACATGCACGCCCGCCGCGATCAGGTCCAGTGCCGTGCGGTGCGCGTCGTCGTTGTTGGCAAAGACTGTGACCGCCTTGCCCGGAGCGACGCCCCAGCGGTTGAGATAGCTGCGCACCGCCCCTGCGGTCATGATGCCGGGCCGGTCGTTGTTTCGGAATGCGATGGGCCGCTCCAGCGCGCCCGCAGCCAGAATGCTGCGCTGCGCCACGATGCGCCAGAACGTCTCGCGCGGGAGGCGTCCGTCGGGGCGCGCGATGTGGTGCGAGACCCGTTCGAGCGCGCCGAACGTGCCCTGATCATAGGCGCCGGTCACCGTTGTGCGGGTCATCAGGCGCACGTTGTCCATGCCCGCCAGTTCATTCAGTACCGACGCTGCCCAGTCGGCACCGCCTTGGCCATCGACGGTCTCGGTATCGGCCAGCAAGCGGCCCCCCATCTGCGCGTCTTCGTCGGCGAGGATCACATCGGCCCCGGATTTTGCTGCAACCAATGCGGCCATCAACCCCGCCGGGCCTGCGCCGATGATCAGCAGATCACAAAACGCGAAAGCCTTTTCGTAGCGGTCCTGATCAGCCTCACCGCTAAGCGCACCCAGACCGGCGGCCCGCCGGATTGCGGGCTCGTAGAGCTTTTCCCAGAAGGCGCGCGGCCACATGAATGTCTTGTAGTAGAAACCTGCCGACAGGAACGGCGACGCCAGATCGTTGACCGACAACAGGTCAAAGTTCAGCGAGGGAAATGCGTTTTGCGATCGCGCCTCCAGCCCTTCGTACAGCTCCTGCACCGTGGCACGCACGTTGGGCTCTCGCCCTGCTCCTACGCCGATGGTCATCAACGCGTTGGGCTCTTCGCTGCCAGCGGTCAGCACGCCGCGCGGGCGGTGGTATTTGAACGACCGGCCCATCAGACGCACGCCATTCGCCAAAAGGGCCGAGGCCACGGTATCGCCCGCAAACCCCTGATACTGGATCCCGTCAAAGCGGAAACTCACAGTCTTGCTGCGGTCGATCCGGCCCTTTCCCGCGATCCTCATCGTGTGGCCTCCGACGCCAGTTTGGCCCCGGACACGGCATGGGTTACGGTGTTGCGCGTCACTACCAGCCATGCGCCGCAGCCTGCGTCGTGGCTCCATAATTCGTCCAGATCGCCGGGCTGGTTTTCGCGCAGGTGAACGTAATCTTCCCAAGCTGCCGCATCCGCGTCGGGCGCGGGGCGGCTCAATGCCACCGCTGCGCCCTGGTAGTAAAACTCGCGGCGGTCCCGGTCTCCGCATATCGGACAAGGCAGGCGCATGTCAGTTCCCCTTGGTGCGCAAGCTGCGCATCTTTTGTGGTGTGGTCAGGTCATTGGCCAAGATTTTCATCAGATGTCCCCGGCCGTCAGTGCAGATTATGCTGAGACCCGGAGGCCTCTTCGTCGAGAATGCCGCGTCCGGTGCGGAACCGGTCCAGCCGCAGCGCTTTGGCCACGGGGTGGGGCGTGTCGGTCGCCAGCAGATGCGCGAACGTGTGCCCCGAGGCCGGTGTCGCCTTGAACCCGCCGTAACACCAGCCGCAGTTCACGTAGAGCCCGTCGATGTGGGTGCGGTCAATCACCGGAGAGCCATCGGGTGTCATGTCCATGATCCCCCCCCAGCTGCGCAGCATCCGCGCCTTGCCGATCACCGGCATCAGCGTCATCGCCGCCTCGACCACGTGTTCGGCGGTGGGCAGGTTGCCGCGGCTGGCATAGCTGGAATACATGTCCAGATCACCGCCGAAAACCAACCCGCCCTTGTCTGACTGGCTGATGTAGAAGTGGCCCATGCCGTAGGTGATCACGTGGTCGATGCAGGGTTTCAGCCCCTCGGTGACAAAGGCCTGAAGAATATGGCTTTCGATCGGCAGGCGCATTCCGGCCATCGCCGCCACCTGACTGGACCGGCCCGCGACGACCATACCGACCTTTTTCGCACGGATCGGCCCGCGCGTGGTCTGCACGCCGCGCACCGCACCGTTTTCGATGTCGATGCCGGTCACCTCGCATTGCTGGATCAGGTCCACGCCGCGGCTGTCGGCGCTGCGGGCAAAGCCCCAAGCCACCGCGTCATGCCGCGCGGTGCCGCCGCGTTTGTGATAGAGCCCGCCGTAAATCGGAAAGCGGGTCTGGTCGAAGTCGAGATAGGGCAGTTCGCGTTGCACGCCCGCACGGTCGAGCAGGATCGCATCGTCGCCCTGGGCGATCATCTGGTTGCCACGGCGCGCAAAACCGTCGCGCTGGCCGTCGGAATGGAACAGGTTGATGATGCCGCGCTGGGAATGCATCACGTTGTAGTTCAGGTCTTGCTCCAGCCCTTCCCACAGTTTCAGCGAGTGGCTGTAGAACTCGGAATTGCCGGGTAGCATATAGTTGGCGCGCACGATGGTGGTGTTGCGGCCCACGTTGCCGCCACCAAGGTATCCCTTTTCCAGCACCGCCACGTTGGTGATGCCATGCTGCGATGCCAGATAATGTGCCGTGGCCAGACCATGACCACCGCCGCCGATGATGATGATGTCATATTCGGGTTTGGGCGCAGGATCGCGCCAGTGCGGGGTCCAACCCTTGTTGCCGGTCAGGCCCTCTTTCAGAACCCGCAGGCCGGAGAACCCTTTTGTCAGCCGATCAAAGCCCATGAACCATCCTCAATTCGACGCGTGCAGGGGGCACGCTGTCGTATTGGGGCAGAACTATCAATGGGGCAGAGCAAAACCGCCAAGGTTTCCGACATCGACCGGCCTGACAGCGACACGCATTTAATCGAACATCTGTGCAATCCGACCTTGCGCGGTGTCGTTGGGCACGGGCAGAGGTATCCCCCTGCCCTGCCCGCAGCTGTTTACAACCCTTTGGCGCGGTAGCTGCTGGCGACGCGGCCAATCGACACCAGATATGCGGCGGTGCGCAGATCCTTGACGTCTTCGCGCGAACGCCAGACCTCGGCCATCGCCTGATAGGCGGTGCGCATCGTGTCTTCGAGGCCGGAGCGGACCAGTTCAAGCTCGCCCGCGCCGCGCAGGTATTTCGTCTTGAAATCCGGCGAAAGGGTCCAGCCCAGTTCCTTGTCCTTGGACAGCCGCTCAAGCTCGTCCACGATCAAAAGGTGCCGCGATTCTTCCTGGCGGCGCCCCATGCGCCCGAACCGGATGTGGCTGAGGTTCTTGACCCACTCAAAGTACGACACGGTCACACCACCTGCGTTGGCATACATGTCGGGAATGATCACGCAACCTTTGTTGCGAAGGATTTCATCTGCCCCCGCCGTAACGGGGCCGTTCGCCGCCTCGATGATCAGCGGTGCCTTGACGCGGTTGGCGTTGCTCAGGTTGATCACGCTTTCAAGGGCGGCGGGGATCATGATGTCGCACTCGGCCTCAAGCACTGAGGCGCCGTCCTCGACATAGGTGGCGTCAGCATAGCCCTTGACGCCGCCGTGGTTGCGTATCCACTGCGACACCGCCTCGACGTCGATGCCCTTGGGGTCGGTCAGGGCACCGTCACGTTCGATGATGCCAGTGATCAGCGCGCCATCTTCTTCGGACAGGAACTTGGCCGCGTGATAGCCCACGTTGCCCAGACCCTGAACGATGATGCGCTTGTCTTTCAGCGATCCGGTCAGGTTCGCCTTGGCCACGTCCTGCGGATGGCGGAAGAACTCTTGCAACGCATATTGCACGCCGCGCCCCGTCGCTTCGACACGGCCCTGGATGCCGCCCGCGTTGATCGGCTTGCCGGTCACACAGGCCTTGGCGTTGATGTCGGTGGTGTTCATGCGCGCGTACTGGTCGGCAATCCACGCCATTTCGCGCTCGCCGGTGCCCATGTCGGGGGCGGGAACGTTCTGGCTGGGATGGATCAGGTCGCGTTTGGCCAGTTCATAGGCGAAGCGGCGTGTGATCAGTTCAAGTTCGTGCTCTTCGTATTCGCGCGGATCAATGCACAGACCGCCCTTCGAGCCGCCAAAGGGCGCTTCGACCAAGGCGCACTTGTAGGTCATCAGCGCCGCCAGCGCCTCGACCTCGTCCTGATTGACGTCAAGTGAATAGCGGATGCCGCCCTTGACCGGTTCCATATGTTCGGAGTGCACCGACCGATAGCCGGTGAATGTCTGGATCTTGCCGCGCAGCCGCACGCCGAAACGCACGGTGTAGGTCGCGTTGCAAACCCGGATCTTTTCTTCGAGCCCCGGTGGAAGGTCCATCAGCGCCACCGCCCGGTTGAACATCAGGTCCACACTTTCGCGGAAACTCGGCTCTTGAACGTTACTCATAGTACTTCCTTTGATCGCGACTCGGCTTCTTCGAGACAACTGACGCCAACCTATGACGAAGTCGTAAAGACTTGCGAATTTTTTAGGCGATTTCAATAAAGATTCTTTCGTCAAAAACAGGAGCCCGCAGGTGGAAACAATCCCGAGATCCTGCGCTTCACTGTCCGCCCGGAGAGACTGAACGTGCCACAATTGACTTAAAAACACCTTTAAAACACAGTGATTACCCCCTTTCGCCTGATTGTCACCATAATCCGGGTGCATTGACGACCTCGGCGAATTGGCACCCGTGGCCGCATTTGCAAACAACAATATTGGACCTGCATCATGACACGCATTCTACGTGACACGACATTCAGATCAGCCTGTGCAATCCCCAGCGGTGTCGCCAAACGATTGCGCTTTTTCGCGCGTAGCGAAGACGGCAACATGACCATATTCACCTGCTTTCTGGTGTTGATGATGCTGCTGATTGGAGGCATCGGCGCCGACCTGATGAAAGCTGAGATGGAGCGGACGCGGTTGCAGAACACGCTGGACCGCGCGGTGCTGGCCGCCGCAGACCTGGATCAGCAGATATCTCCCGAAGCCGTTGTGATCGATTATTTCGAAAAAGCAGGCATGGGCACCTACCTGCAAAGTGTGACCGTCGACGAGGGTCTGAACTACCGGACGGTAACGGCGAACGCGTCGACCAAGTCCCTGACCCAATTCATGCGGCTGTTGGGCGTCGACGACCTGCACGTCCCCGCTGCCGGTCAGGCAAGTGAACGCATCGCCAACGTCGAGATTTCGCTGGTGCTGGATATCTCCGGGTCGATGGCCTCGAACAGCAGGATCGTAAACCTGCGCCAAGCGGCTTCGGTCTTTGTCGATACCGTGATCCGTCCCGAAACCGAAGATCTGGTGTCACTGTCACTGGTGCCCTACTCGGAGCACGTGAACATAGGCGAAGACATCTTCGGCGAACTCAGAACCTTTAAACGACACGATTTTTCCCACTGTGTGGAAATTCCGGATTCCGAATTCAGCAAAGCCAATTTCGACCTGACGCGCACCTACGATCAGATGCAGCACTTTCAGTGGAACAACTACGAAGGTCTTTGGAACGACCGCAAGAACACGGTTTGCCCGCGCTATGATTACGAGGCGATCGCACCGCTCAGCCAGAATGCATACCAGCTGAAACAGCAAATCAACAAATTTCAGCCCCGTGTCGGTACCTCGATTTTCATGGGTATGAAGTGGGCCACAGCCCTGCTTGACCCATCGTTTCGGCCCATCGTCAGCAACCTGATCAGCAAGAGCAAGATCGATCACGAATTCTCGGGCCGACCGGTAGCCTACGATGACGTCGAAACGTTGAAAACCATCATTCTGATGACCGACGGCGAGAACAACTACTCGAACCGCATTGCCAACTGGGCCTACGATTCCGCCAGCGACTACGTCCATTGGAACAATTACAATTTCAACTGGTGGCTTTCCAGAGAGGTATATTGGCGCGATCGCCATTACTACTATACCCCCAACTACTATACGCCCTCCAAGGGCGACTGGCTTCTGGACAATATCTGTGACGCCGCCAAGGAAAAAGGCATCGTGATCTGGGCCATTGGCTTTGAGGTCGGTGACCATGGCGCCAACGAGATGAAAAGATGCGCCTCTACGCCCAGCCACTTCTTCCGGGTCGAAGGTGTCGAGATCACCGAAGCGTTCAAAGCCATTGCGCGCACCATCAACCAATTGAGGCTGACACAATGACCCGCTTGTTGACGCGGCGGTTGCGCAAGTTCCGCAAGGAAGAAGGCGGCTTCATGGTTGCCGAATTCGCAATCGCGATCCCGCTGATCTTTACCTTGTTTCTGACATCGGTCGAACTGGGCATCCACACCGTCCGCCAGATGTTCCTGGACCGCGGCATGGACATGTCCATTCGCATGGTCCGGCTGAACACCGCCAAGAACTATACCCACGCCGAGCTCAAGGACATGATCTGCTCGTATTCAGCGATTTTACCCGATTGCGACACGCAGTTGCGGCTGGAGATGACACTGGTCAACATGCGTGGCTTTGTCGGTCTTCCCAGCACAGCCGATTGCACGGATGTGTCACAGCCGATCACCCCGTTGCGTACCTTTACACGCGGGTCTGACCACTCTGTGATGCTGATCCGCGGCTGCTACATGTTCGATCCCGTATTCAGGATGAACGGCCTGGGAGAAAGCTTTACCAAAGATGGCGCAGGCCATGCAAAAATGGTCAGCACCTCGGCCTTTGTTCAGGAGCCGCGCTAATGTCGCTTGTATCTTCCACGCAAAGTCTGCGCCGCTTTGCGCGCAACGAAGACGGCAACGTCGCAATCGAAACGATCATCATCCTCCCAGTGCTGTTCTGGGTCTATATCACGATGTATACAATTTTTGACGCCTACCGCCAGCACGCGCTGACCGAGAAGGCGGCGTACACCATCGGTGACGTGATCTCGCGGCAGACGACCCCGCTGGACGGTGCCTATCTGGATGGCACGCGGGGGCTGTTGTCTTACCTGACGCGCAACAGGGATCAATCGCCCGCCATTCGCGTGACGGCGATCAAATATGATGCCAACAATGATATCTACAAACGCGATTGGTCCAAAACACGCGGGGATGGCATTGTTGCGCTAACTGACGTGGACGTGAAAAATTGGCACGACCGACTGCCCGTCATGGTGCACGACGAGCGGATTGTGGTGGTCGAGACGTTCGTCTACTACACCGCGCCGTTCAAGATCGGTCTGGAAAATCGCACGATCAAAAACTTTGTATTCACCCGCCCGCGCTATTCACCGCAAATGCTGTGGACTGGCAGTTAATTCCGATCGCCCATGTCACGCTGGGCCACCTTGAAGGCGATGATTTCGGATACGGATTTCGACTGCGATCCCGGCGTCATGCCACCCACACCGACCCGGCGCCCGATACGCCACCAAAGCCCCGGCTGCCAACTGCGCGGTTTGGGGCTTTTGGTCTTGAGCAAGAACCCGTTCGAGGGTTTGAACGCGAAGACCCCACGGTCGATGCTTTCGATCTCGTCCATACGCGCCAGAACCGTGCCTGCGGTGTCGCGCAATTCTGTCTCGGTCAGCACGACGGTGTGACGCGTGGCCTGCCACATACGCACCGACAACCACAGCGACCCGGCCCCGATCAGCAGCAAGAACAACTGCCAGATCAAGGCTGGCGGTTGGAAGATGGCCAGATAGATCAGCAAAAGCCCCAGCATCGCCACCGAGGTCACGCCGATAATGCGCCGCCCGAATGACGCGGATACCCCGGCCAGAACGTCGTCTGGGTTGATGTCTTGCATGTTGGGGTCCCCCGTTTGACCCCTTTTGCATGGGAGGATGCGGCGGGGCAAGCTGTCAGTGACGCCGCGCCACCTCATAGCCGCGCTCTTCGGGTTCATCGTCGACCAACTCTTGGGGAAAACCGTCGGCCAGAATGTGCAGACCCGTTGCTTCTTCCAGTCTTTCGATCATGCGATCGGACTGTGCGCGCGCACCATAGCGAGCCTGTCCGTCGGTCATCATCTCGATCATCAGCGGCGAGATTTCCAGCGGCACGCCTGCATCATCCGCCAGCTTTTGAAAAAGTCCGATGTCTTTCTGGATCAGGTCCATCGTGAAATTCAC
Source organism: Sulfitobacter sp. (assembly GCA_024636445.1). Classification (GTDB taxonomy): domain Bacteria; phylum Pseudomonadota; class Alphaproteobacteria; order Rhodobacterales; family Rhodobacteraceae; genus Pseudosulfitobacter. The sequence continues at coordinate 5,046 of JAGXHE010000106.1, read as the reverse complement.
ATCGCGCGATCCCGACAGGATCAGCTGGCTTTCGGTCTCGTGGACAAAGCTGTTGCCCGAGGACATGGCAATTGCCTCATACGTCAGACCCAGATCGACACCCGACGCCTTCATCACCGTCAGCGCTTCGCACAGGGTCAGCAGATTGGCGGTCGCCAGATAGTTGGTCATCACCTTCAAGGTCGATGCAGTGCCGATGTCCCCCACGTGCAGGATGCGCCGCCCCATGTGGGTCAATACCGGCAACACCCGCTCGAACGTGGCCCTGTCGCACCCCGCATAGATCGAGATGTTGCCGGTGTCCGCGCGGTGGCATCCGCCCGACACCGGGCAATCGACCGCCCTGCCCCCGCGTTCAGCTACCAGCCCCGCAAGCCTTTTGATCTCGGCGGCGTCGGTCGTCGACATTTCGATCCAGATTTTACCTTCGCTGATCTGCGGCAGCATTTCCTGCACCACCGCAGCCGAGGCCGCAGGCGAGGGCAGACAGGTGATCACCGCATCGCACTCGCGCATGATCTGCGCTGGCCCCTGCCCTTGGGTGGCTCCTGCCGCGACTTTCTGGCCGATCAAAACCGGGTCCAGATCATAAACCTGAACATCCTGACCGTTGCGGATCAGACTGCCCGACAGCTTGCCGCCCACATTTCCAAGTCCGATAAAACCAATTTTCATAAAAAGCTCCTGACTTGAGCGAGTTTTCCAGTCAAATCATCCACTGTCAGTTCCAATTGCGACGCAACTCAGTTGATTGAAACGTCGCGCGCAGTTTAACCACAACCAAAGCTAGAATTAATTTTTTAGCTGTTTAATAGTACAGCGCGAATCACATTATTCTAAAAGGTTATTCCTATCCGGCGCTGGACCGACATAATAAAACGCGCACGCGTTCGCACATCGTATGAGCGGTTCATGGCCTTGGTCATCCTGCCGACGCTACTGTGTGCTATTGGCACCAGCGCTACATCTCCAGCCATGGCTTCTGCTACTCTGGGCGGCACTTCGGGCAGCATTTACAGACCTTTGAGCGCGCTCACATTCTACGGCTCTGTCGAAACAATACGCTACAACAGCCTCTTGCGGGCTCTGGTGATCCTGTGCATCGCGGGTCTGTGTATCGTGGCGGTCAGCCTGATGCTCATTGTGATACTGAACCGCAGTATTCTGCGCCCCCTGACCGAGATCGACCAATGGGTACGCGATTTCGACCCGTCAAAGCCCGGAGCCGCCCCCCGTTTCAGCGCAGCTACGCAACGGTACATGATCGCCCCGTTACGCCATGTGGTCGAAGCAACCGAGACATTGCGCGCCCGGATCGTCCAGTCTGACAAGCGCACGGACCAACAGCAAAGGGAACTGACCCGCGCGGTGAACATCGCGGGCTTGGGATATGCGTCCTATGATACGGAACAACAGCGGTTTACCGGGTGCGACGCGGCATTCGCCAAGATGTTGGACCTGAGCGTTGACGAAGTCCTAAGCGCGGACGGCGTCGCATTGGCACGCAGCGACCTGTTGCAGAATTTTGACGAGAAACGCAGCGCTGAACGCCACGCAGCCCTGGCGCGTGGAGAGACTGTCACGGAAACCTATCGCGTCATGTGGCGCTCGGGGAAAATCCGCTTTGTCCGCACCATTCTCGAGCCGGTGGCCCGCACCGATGGCGGCCCTCCAACCCTGGAACTGGTGGCTCAGGACGTCACCGAAATGCATCTGGCCGAGCAACGCGTCAATCAGGCCGAGCACATGTCGACCATCGGCAATCTGACCGGCGGTGTGGCGCATGACTTTAACAATCTGCTGGCGATCATTTCAGGCAACATCGAACTGACCGCCCTGTCCCAGTCGGACGCCGAGCGGTCCGAATATACCGAAAACGCATTGGCGGCTGTGGCGCGTGGGGCTGCTCTGACGCGGCAACTGCTGGCTTTTGCGCGCAACCAGCCTCTCTCCCCCACCGAGATCGACCCGCACACGTTGCTGAACACCATGCTGCCGATGATGCGAAAGTCTACCGGGCCCAAGATCGCAATCAAGATTCCCGCAGAGTCCAATAGCTGGACCCTGCGCGCGGATGCGGCACAACTCGAAGCCAGTCTGCTCAACCTTGCAATCAACGCAGCCGATGCGATGCCAGATGGCGGCATCCTGACCGTCACCATCGGCAACCGCGAGATCGACGCGTTTCAGGCCCGTCAGGTGCAAGGATGCGAACCAGGCCAATACGTATCCATCGAAATTGCCGACACCGGCGAAGGCATGAGCCCAGCGGTTGCCGCCAAGGCGTTCGATCCGTTTTTCACCACCAAGACTGTGGGAAAAGGCACCGGCATGGGCCTTCCGATGGTTCTTGGCTTTGCTCAGCAATCCGGAGGCTTTGCTACGCTGAACAGCGTTCAGGGGCGCGGAACGGCTGTGCGCATCTGTCTGCCGAAGGCTCAAGCCGAAAAAACCGCGACTGCACCCGAGGAAACAAGCCCGCCGATTGCCGTACCCGTGCAGGAAGCGCTCAGAGACTGCCACGTGTTTCTGATCGAGGACGAAGATCAGTTGCGCGTGCTATACGCTTCCCAACTCGAAGCGATGGGGTGCCGCGTGACGCAGGCGGCATCGGCGGCACATGCCCTTGAAACAGCCAAGAAGATCGACCCGCCGCATATCATCCTCAGCGATATCGTTCTGCCCGGAGGAAGCAACGGCGTCGATGTGGCCGAAACGCTGGTTCAGTTCTTTCCCGACGCGAAGGTCATCTTTGTTTCGGGGTTCTCCGAAGATGCCGTGCTGAATAACGGGATGTTAGCTGTCGGTGGGGTATTGCTGCAAAAACCCTTCAGCAGAGCCAAATTGGAAGCGACACTTATCCATGCCATCACGCACGAAAAAAGCCCAGAGGACAGTTCTGAAAATCCTGACGGACTACAGTGACCTTCGTGGTTTGAAACGCATGTCCTCTTGCCTTTTTCAGCGCGGGTTGCCGTGACGCGTGTGCCGGTCGACAAGACCGCGGTAGCGGCCGCTGTTTTGATGGAACGACTGATCCGCGATGCGTACCCGGCCCGCCAGTCTTCACAGATACAGCCGTTGCAATGGTCGATCCTGCGCTAGCTTGCCCGCGCGCCTGAGGATCAGCGGCAATTGCGCTACGTCGCGCCGTTTCTAAATCTGACCGCAGCCCCTGTCGCGCGCGCACTGACAACGTTGGCCAAGCGCGGGCTGGTCGCGCAACGTATCAGCGACACTGACAGCCGTGTAAAGACGATCACCCTCACACAAATAGGGCTTGAAGCGTTGCGCGAAGACCCTATTCTGATTGTTGCTGAAAGAATTGGCGCCCTGCCAAGAACCGAGCGTGACGGCTTCATCAAGTCCATTCGCTCGATCGCACTGGGAATGACTCTTCACCCCTAACGAGCGGATGACGAAGGTGCCCAAACAGATACTCCTCGTTGAAGATGATCCCGAAGTTCGCAAGCTGATCGTGCAATTTCTGACACGCGACGGTAACGAGGTCGTCGAGGCAAGCGGCCTTGACCAGGCCCGCCAAGTGCTGTCAGAACGGTCCGACATTGACCTTGCGATACTCGACTTCTGGCTGGGAACCGAGACCGCCGTCGGTCTGATGGATGATCTGCGTAGCGCCCTCCAAGGCGTGCCGATCGTGATCATTTCAGGCGGACACCCCATGGCTGATCTTGAGACCACGCAGGCTATTGCCGACTTCAGTGGCGCCGTTGCCTTTTTGCAAAAACCTTTTCGCAAGATGGATTTGCTCAACGCAGTTGCTGCGGCACTGAAGTAGATGTTTCGGAACGAAACCCTTGATTTCCTCACTTTCGACTTGATTTTGTTGCCATTAGCAACGGATGGTAAGGAAAACGAGTGAGAGGTTGGTTTATGAGTGGTCGCGCAGAAGACGCGGTATATGAAGCAAAGCAGGTGATTACAGATCTCGTCGGCTATCTTCGCGCAGTGAAATACGACCTTGCCGAGGGGTCGGGTAACGAACTGGACACATTGGCGCAGCGATTGGAAGTGATTGCGCGCGACTGCGATGGGGATACAAACTTTTCTCAACCCAACCTTTACTGCGTCAAACCTTAAAGACGCCCACTCGCTGTTGGCAAGCCGCGGCTCACCAAGGCTCGTTTGGGTGCGTCGCAGCAATGTGCACCCTTACCGCTTGAGTTTGTCTAAACTTGCGATATGCGGCTGACACCAGTGTCGATGGCATGTGGACAGGTCTCTCTGCTGCGCGCCCATGAAATATCTTCGCAGCGCGGCAGAGGGTGCAACAAAATCCTCGACAAGACAAAATTCACGCAGTAACGAAATGGTTCCTGTAATTTATTGCACCCCCCATTCCAGAAAGACGCTCCCCATGCAGGTCAGTGTTCGTGACAACAACGTCGATCAAGCCCTTCGGGCTTTGAAAAAAAAGCTTCAACGCGAAGGCGTTTTTCGTGAGATGAAGCTTAAGGAACAGTTCGAGAAACCGTCCGAGAAGAGGGCACGCGAGAAGGCCGAAGCGATCCGCCGGGCCCGCAAACTGGCACGCAAGAAGCTCGAACGCGAATCCTGAGTTAGGTTTCCGCTCCCCCGGACCCTGAACACCCGGTCCGGGCGCTTACGCGAATTGAATCGAAAGTGCGCAGGGATGCCCTAATCGCACAGGCCACCCGTGGCAAACACAGGCATGTGGACTGCAAAGAGCTTGCCGCATAGAACCGACTTTGGTGCAGAGACCATGTGACATCGAAGCTGAGCCCGGCGCCATAGGAAATGCAGAGCGCTGCGCGATACTTTAGCCCCGGCCCAGGTGCCCCATCAGGATGTCGGACACCTCCTCGACGCTGAAGACCACAGGCAGCTTGCGCGGTTCGGTGCGGAACTGCATGTAGCGCTTCATCTCCTCTCGCCCGCAGGTCATCCCGAAGAAGAACCGGAGCGCCACAATGCGCGTGTTGAAGGTCGATGGGGTGATCCCTGTGTCCGTCATATGGAGCTGATAGGCGCGCAGATCCTCCGGCGTCGCCATGTCGGCTGATC
>JAGXHE010000105.1 GCA_024636445.1 Sulfitobacter sp. | reverse complement strand
GTCCGGCACCGCTTGATAGCGCGCAAGGGGGGCGTTAAGGGCGGGATCATGAAACTGACCGACTTTGATTTCGATCTTCCCGACGGGCTGATCGCGACCCGCCCTGCGGTGCCGCGCACCTCGGCGCGTCTGCTGGTGGCTGATGCAGATCATATCCACGACGCGCGGGTCTCGGACCTTGGAGCGTGGCTGCGTGCGGGCGACCGGTTGGTGCTGAACGACACCCGTGTGATCCCGGCACGGCTGTCGGGCACGCGTGCGCGGATGTCGGCGCAGGGCGCGACCGAGGCCCGGATCGAAGTGACGCTGTTGGAGCCGCGTGCCGATGGCACCTGGTCGGCATTGGTCAAGCCATTGAAAAAGCTTAAGGTTGGCGAACTTGTCCGGTTCTCCGATGCGCTGTCTGCCACATTGCAAGGCACCGAAGACGGGCAGGGCCACCTGCGTTTCAACCTTGCGGGCGATGATTTCGACGCCGCTCTGGCCGAAGCCGGTGCGATGCCGTTGCCGCCTTATATCGCTGCGAAACGTCCCGCCGATGCGCAGGACAAGCACGATTATCAAACGGTCTGGGCGCGTCACTCCGGCGCTGTTGCCGCCCCCACCGCTTCGCTGCATTTCGACGACGCATTGCTGGCGGAACTGGCGGCGATGGGTGTGACGTTCACCCACGTCACGCTGCACGTCGGCGCAGGCACGTTCCTGCCGGTAAAGGTGGACGATGTGACCACCCACAAGATGCACGCCGAATGGGGCCACGTCAGCGCCGAGGCCGCCGCCGAGATCGCCCAGACCAAGGCGGCGGGCGGGCGCGTGATCCCGGTTGGCACCACGGCCTTGCGTCTGATCGAAAGTGCCGCGCGTGACGGCGCTGTTCAGCCGTGGGAGGGCACGACCGATATTTTCATCTACCCCGGTTTCGACTTTCAGGTGGCCGACGGCCTGATGACCAATTTCCACCTGCCCAAATCGACGCTGATGATGCTGGTGTCGGCCCTGATCGGTCAGGACCGCATCCGCGCAATCTATGCCCACGCGATAACGGAAAATTATCGCTTTTTCAGTTACGGGGATGCTTCGCTGCTGCTTCCCCTTGGGGCAGACGCCCCAAATAGACCGCGATAGGTCGTTTTCGACCCCGACGCGCCCCGCACCATCGTGTGACAGGGAACGACATTCACACCATCGCCGCATCAACCAGACTCGCGACACACATCGGAGCGCAATATGTTTTCAGTTCTTTCAAGCGCATGGCCGCTCCTGTTCGGGATGGGCCTTTTGATGGTCGGCAACGGGATGCAAGGCACCTTGCTGGGTATTCGCGGCAACATCGAAGGGTTCACGACCCTTGAGATGTCGATTGTCATGTCAGCCTATTTCGTGGGCTTTCTGGGGGGCAGCCGGATGGCGCCCAACATGATCCGGCGGGTGGGCCACGTGCGGGTGTTCGCCGCCTTGGCGTCGATGATCTCGGCTGTGATGATCATGTATCCGACGCTCGCCGATCCGTGGGCGTGGACCATAGGGCGTGTCCTGATCGGATTTTGCTTTTCGGCGGTCTATGTGACGGCGGAGAGCTGGCTGAACAATGCGGCCACCAATGAAAACCGTGGTCAGGCGCTGTCGCTTTACATGATCGTGCAGACGCTGGGCATCGTTGCGTCGCAGGCGCTGCTGGTGACGGCGGACCCCTCGGGATATGTGCTCTTCGTGATCCCTTCGGTGTTGGTCAGCCTTGCCATCACGCCGATTCTTTTGTCGATCAGCCCGACACCGGCCTTTGCCACCACCAAACCGATGTCGCTGCGCCAGCTTGTCAACTTCTCGCCCTTGGGCTGCGTCGGCATGTTCTTGCTGGGGGGCGTGTTCTCGGCCCAGTTCGGCATGGCGTCGGTTTACGGCGCACAGGCCGGGCTGAGCATCGCGCAGATCTCGACATTCGTGGCGATGTTCTTTGTCGGTGCCGTGGTGCTGCAATACCCCATCGGATGGATGTCAGACCGCATGGACCGCCGCCTGCTGATCGTGGGCGTCAGTGCCATCGGTGGCGCAGGGTCGATCCTGGGCATGCTGATGGGGGATGATTTTACCATGCTGCTGATCTCGGCCTTTGTGGTCGGGGGCATGTCGAACCCGCTTTATTCGCTGTTGATCGCGCACACCAATGACTTTCTCGAACCCGAGGATATGGCAGCCGCATCTGGTGGCATGATCTTTATCAACGGGTTGGGGGCCATCGCGGGCCCTCTGATCACCGGTTGGCTGATGGACAGGGCAGGACCGGGAGGATTTTACCTGTTCACCGCCGTATTGTTCGCAGCACTGGTGGTCTATGCGATCTATCGCTCGACACAGCGTGCCGCCGTTCCGGTGGATGAAACCGGGTCGTTTGTCGCGATGTCTCCTGCGGGTACCACGGTGGTGGGCATGGAGATCGCACAGGAATGGGCCATCGAATCCGCCGAAGCCGCGCAAGAGGACGCCGACACCAAGGAAATCGTTTAGGTCAAAACGTGCTCAAGTTTGCAACAAAGCCTGTATTTATGTCGCCGATGTCGCATTTCGTGAATTGCACAGCTGTTACAAAACTTTAACAGTGATTTCGCACAGCAGGCACAAACGGAGCGATCAATGGCCCAGCAAACTGAAGTCCAGCAAACAGACGTGACGCCGGACGACGTCCTTAAATTCTGGTTGGACGACTGTACGCCTGCGGATTGGTACAAGGTCGATGACGAATTCGACACCCAGATCCGCGAGGGGTTTCTGGACGCCTGGGAAAAACTTTGCGCCGGTGACTTCTCGCTGTGGCTGACCTATCCCAATGGTGCGCTGGCCTATATCATTCTGGCCGACCAGTTCCCCCGCAACATGTTCCGGGGCAAAGGCAAGGCGTTTTCCACTGACCGTATTGCCAAGGCCGCGGCCAAATCCGCGATCGACAAGGGCTGGGATCTGCGGATTGACACACCCGCACGGCAATTCTTTTACCTGCCGCTGATGCATTCGGAAAACCTGTGCGATCAGGATCGCTGTGTGCGTCTGATGTGCAAGCGTATGGATGACGGTGGCACCAACCTGCTGCACGCCCGTGCCCACCGCGAAGTCATTCGCAAGTTTGGCCGCTTTCCCTATCGCAACACCGCCCTTGGCCGCAGCTCTACCTCGCTTGAGACGGCTTATGTGGACAATGGCGGCTACGGCACCACCGTGCGTGCGCTGGAGCAGACCGAAGCCGCCTGATGCTTTGCCTGATGCTTTGGATGCGCGACGGAACCTTGCGGTTGTGACCTGATGGGATATGGTTTAACGCTAAACTATATCCCATAGCGCAGCCAAGCGAGGACACATATGGCCGAGACATCCTTTGATCTGATCGTGATTGGCGCAGGCCCCGGCGGCTATGTCGCTGCGATCCGCAGCGCGCAGCTGGGCATGAAAGTGGCCATCATCGAGCGTGAAAACCTGGGCGGCATCTGTCTGAACTGGGGCTGTATCCCGACCAAGGCGCTTTTGCGCACGTCCGAAGTGTTCCATCTGATGCACCGCGCCAAGGAATTCGGGCTCAAGGCCGAAAACGTCGATTTCGACCTGCCCGCCGTCATCAAACGCTCGCGTCAGGTGGCGGGGCAATTGTCGGGTGGCATCGGCCATCTGATGAAGAAGAACAAGATCACCGTGTTCATGGGCGAGGCCACGCTGACCGCCAAGGGCAAGGTCAAGGTCAAGACCGACAAGGAAACGCTGGACCTGAGTGCCAAGAACATCGTTCTGGCCACCGGTGCGCGCGCGCGCCAGTTGCCGGGGCTTGAGGCCGACGGTGATCTGGTCTGGACCTACCGCCACGCGCTTGACCCTGTCCGCATGCCCAAGAAGCTGCTGGTCATCGGATCGGGTGCCATCGGCATCGAATTTGCCAGCTTTTACAACACGCTGGGGGCCGACACGACCGTCGTGGAAGTGATGGACCGCGTGCTGCCTGTCGAAGACGAGGAAATCTCGAAATTCGCCAAAAAGCAGTTCGAAAAGCAAGGCATGAAGATCATGCAAAAGGCGATGGTCAAGAAACTGGACCGCGCCAAGGGCAAGGTCACCGCCCATATCGAAGTTGGCGGCAAGGTCGAGACGCATGAGTTCGACACGGTCATTTCCGCCGTGGGCATTGTCGGCAACGTCGAGAACCTCGGGCTGGAAGAGCTGGGCGTCAAGATCGACCGCACGCACGTTGTCACCGACGAATATTGCCGCACCGGTGTCGAGGGGCTTTATGCGATCGGCGACATCGCGGGCGCGCCCTGGCTTGCGCACAAGGCCAGCCACGAGGGCGTGATGGTGGCCGAACTGATGGCAGGGATGCACCCGCATGCGGTCAAACCCGAAAGCATCGCGGGCTGCACCTATTGCTACCCTCAGATCGCCTCGGTCGGATATACCGAAGCCAAGGCCAAGGAGTTGGGCTACGAGATCAAAGTGGGCCGCTTCCCGTTCATCGGCAATGGCAAGGCGATTGCACTGGGCGAGTCCGAAGGGATGGTCAAAACCGTCTTTGACGCCAAGACCGGCGAGCTGTTGGGCGCGCACATGGTCGGAGCAGAAGTGACCGAACTGATCCAGGGCTATGTGGTGGGCCGCCAGCTGGAAACCACCGAGGAAGACCTGATGAACACCGTTTTCCCGCACCCGACGCTGAGCGAGATGATGCACGAGAGCGTGCTGGACGCCTATGGGCGCGTCATCCACATGTAGGACGCGCAGGGCTTGTTCGAGCGATAAAACCGCCCGCAGTTGATCGCTGCGGGCGGTTTGCGATTCGGGTGCCTGGATCGCGTCCACTATCAGGATCTGCAATATCTGCGCGTCTGGGGCGCATGATCTTGTTTGGCCGGCCCCAGGGGGTGCCCGATACCCTCGCGCCGGTCATCAGGCGCAATGCCCTTTCCCACCTCGCAACACTCTGTCAGAACGGGCGCAACACCCCCCGCCCGAAAGCCATCCGATGACCAGCACCCGCACGCCTGTCGCCCTTGTACTTGCCCTTTGGGGCGCGGGGCTGGGGGCGGCGGCGCAGTATGGCAAGATCAGCGTGATCTTCGACCAGTTGCCGCAGCTTTACCCCGACGCGGGCACAGCGGTGGGCTGGGCGGTGTCACTGGTGGGGCTGCTCGGTATCATCTTTGGCGTCGTTGCGGGCATTGTGGTGGCGCGCATCCGCTACCGCCGCGCGCTGCTGCTGTCGCTTTGGTTGGGCGCTGTGGTCTCGGCGGTGCAGGCGACGATGCCGTCCTTCCACTGGTTTCTGGCCCTGCGCGCCATTGAGGGGCTGTCGCATCTGGGGCTGGTGGTGGCCATTCCCACCTTGATCGCACAGATCACCGCGCCGAAGGACCGGGGCTGGGCGCTGACCCTTTGGGGCACTTTCTTTGGCGTGGCCTTCGCGGTGCTCACATGGGGCGGTCTGCCGCTGGTGGCCGCATGGGGCGTGCCCGCGCTGTTTATCGCACACAGCCTCTATCTGGCGGTGTTCGCGTTGGTGCTGATGGTCTGGCTGCGCAATTTGCCGGGGCAGGGGCCGGACACACCGCTGTCGCTGGTGCAGGTGCTGCGCGACCACGCGACGATCTACCGCTCGGCCCGGATTTCGGCACCGGGGCTGGGCTGGCTGTTCTACACCTTCTGTTTCGTGTCGATCCTGACGGTGCTGCCGCCCTATATCCCGCCTCAGGTGCGCGCATTGGTGATGGGAGCGATGCCGCTGACGTCGATTGTCGTGTCGATGACCCTTGGCGTGTGGTTGCTGGGGCGGCGCAGTGCGGTCTGGGTGGTCTGTCTGGGGTTTGGCACCAGCGTGCTGGCGATCGGCTGGCTGTGGGTGCAACCCGGCCTGCCCGCGGCCTGTCTGGCGCTGGCGGCGGCGATGGGGCTGATCCAGGGCGCGACCTTTGCCGCGGTGCCGCAGCTGAACGACACGGCAGAGACGCAGGCGCAGTCGAATGGTGCGATGGCGCAGATGGGCAATCTGGGCAACACGCTGGGCACGCCGGTGATGGCGGCTGCGCTGGCCGCAATGGGGTACGCCGCCCTGCCGCTGCTGGCAGGGGCGGCGTTTCTGGCAGGGCTGGCGCTGCACCTGATACTGGCAGCGCAGCGCGGCGCGGTTACGGCGTGACGGTAAAGGGCTGGCGGGCCATGACCCGTTTGCCCGTATTCATCATGTAGAACAGCTCATAATCGCCCGGAACATCAGGCAGGGACAGCTGCGCGACCTCGCCCTTGCGTGTATTGACATGGCCAACATGGTCGTCGGACCCCGGCGCGCCGATGCCGATATAGTCGCCCCGGTAGCTCGGCCCGTCAAAGGGGATCGCGACTGTCGTGCCCGCCGCCCCGTTGATCGGCGCATTCAGCGTCACCGCGATATCGGAGACCGTAACCGGCACGGTGGCGATCACCTTGCGACCCTGATTAAGCACATATCGCACCTCGTAGGTTCCGGGCTCGGGGGGCATCCGCACCTGCGCAGGGTCGCCGTTTCGGGTATAGGCGTAGGCGGAATGCTTTTCCCCCGGCTCACCGACGGAGATGAAATCATTGCGGTAGTCCGGCCCTTCCCAGGTGATCGGCACCGTGTCCCCCACCACTGCACCCTGCGGCGCGGTGATTTGGGCGGTGACCTCGGTCAGTGCGATGGGTCTGGTGGCAATCACTTCTCGGCCCTGGCTGAGGACATAGCGCACCTCGTAGTCGCCCGGCTCGGTCGGCATTTGCAGCTGCGCGGGCGTGCCGTTTCGGGTGTAGGTGTAGTTGGTGTATTTCTCGCCCGGCTTGCCTACGCCGATGAAATCGTTGCGGTAGTCTGGCCCCTCCCAAGGTACCGGAATGATAGACCCGGCAATGGCTTGGGCAGGCGGCGTCACAGTCGCCGCCACGTCTGTCAGGGTGATCATCGAGGTGGCGATCACCTCGCGGCCCTGGCTGAGGACGTATCGTACTTCGTAATCTCCCGGCTCGGTCGGCATTTGCAGCTGCGCAGGCGTTCCGTTCCGGGTGTATTCATAGTTGGTGTACTTCTCGCCCACCTTGCCCACGCCGATGAAATCGTTGCGGTAATCCGGCCCTTGCCAAGGTACCGGAACGATAGCCCCGGCAATGGCTTGGGCGGGGGGAGTAACAGAGGCCGCCACGTCTGTCAGGGTGATCATCGAGGTGGCGATCACCTCGCGGCCCTGGCTGAGGACGTATCGTACTTCGTAGTCTCCCGGCTCGGTCGGCATCTGCAACTGCGCGGGCGTGCCGTTCCGGGTGTAGGTGTAGTTTGTGTACTTTTCGCCAACTTTGCCCACGCCGATGAAATCGTTGCGGTAGTCTGGCCCTTCCCAAGGCACTGGAACCACGGCCCCGGCGATCGCCTGCGCTGGCGGCGTCACAGTCGCCGCGACGTCGGTCAGGGTGATCATGGTCGTGGCAATCACCTCGCGGCCCTGGCTGAGGACATAACGTACTTCGTAGTCTCCCGGCTCGGTCGGCATCTGCAACTGCGCAGGGCTGCCGTTTCGGGTGTATTCATAGTTTGTGTACTTCTCGCCCGGCTTGCCCACGCCGATGAAGTCGTTTTTGTAATCCGGCCCTTCCCACGGCACGGGAACAACCGCCCCCGCGATGGCCTCGGCAGGGGGCGACACGCTGGCCATCACAGCGACCACGTTGATCGCGCGGGTGCCCAGCACTGTGCGGTCCTGGTTCATGACATAGCGTAACTCGTAGGTGCCGGGTTCGTTTGGCATCACCACCGATGCCGGTGTTCCGTTGCGGGTGTAGGCGTAATTGGTGTATTTTTCGCCCGGCACGCCCACGGCGACAAAGTCATTGCTGTAGTCCGGCCCGGTCCAAGTCACATCGACGGGCGCACCTGCGGCAACAGTCTCTGCGGCGTCGAGCGTGGCTGACACGGGTGTGACGGTGATTGGCCGGGTGCCGATGATCGTGCCGTCTCGTTGATAGTAGCGCAGCTCGAACGCGCCTTCGCGCGGAGGCATCTGCAGGCTGACGGGATTGCCGTCGCGCACATAGCTGTAGTTGATCGCCCCGTCACTGTCCGCTTGCGGATCGCCGATACCGACATAGTCGCTTTCACCGGCGGGGCCGTTCCATGTGACCGCAATGGTGTCGCCCATCGCAGCCGTATCAGATGCGTCCAGCGTGGCTGTCACGGCGGGTTTTTCGAAGACCAAGGTCAGAGTGGCATCCGCGCCCGCGATCACCTGCAACTGAGCCGCTTGTTCGGTCTCGACCTGAACGCGGTAGGCGGTGATCTTGTAGGCACCGGGCAGCAGGTCCAGCTCCAGCGGGTTCGCCTGCTGGTCGGTCACCAAAGCGGCCCCGTCCGGTCCTGTGACGGTCCACAGCACCGGGTCCTCCAGCAATGGCGCGCCTGTGTCGCCCTCGACCGCACGCATCACTGAAGGCACCGGCATGGGTTCAGGCTCGGGCGTGGCGGAAACGGTGGTCAGTGCTGCGGTCAGTTCGTCGGCGTTGGATGCGGTCAGGAACGTGCCACCGGTTTCCTCGGCCAGACATTGCATCTGTGCCAATGCTTCGGCATCGGTCACGTCGAAACCGATCACATGGGCGGTGAAATCAATGCCTGCCTCTTCCAGCAGGCGCGCGGCGGCGCAGGGATCGGGGTTGCAGGTCTCGATCCCGTCCGAGACCAGAATGACGGTGGCCTTTTCCTCGGTATAGCGCAGGGCCTGGGCGGCGGCGATCACCGCGTCGGTCATCGGAGTCTTGCCCAGCGGTTTGATGCCACGCACTGCAGCTCCGATGGCGTCGCGGGTGTCCGGGCCAGGCGTCACCATGACCTCGATGTCGGTGCAATCGCCGCGCGTGCGGTGGCCGTAGACCGTCAGCCCCAATTGCTGTTCGGGCGGTATTGTGGACAACAGTCCGGTCACCACCTCCTGGGCGATGGTGATCTTGGCGACCTCGTCGATCTGGCCCCACATCGACCCCGATCCATCAAGGACCAGAATGGAATTGGGACGATCCTGCGCCATGACAGGCTGCGCAAGCAGACCCAATATTCCGATGACCGCAAGCAGATACCGCATGTTCAAACCCCCTCAGAAAAAGTGCCGTTGAATATGCGCCGAGCAGATCACGACTCTTTGAACAGGTCTACCCCCTGATGTCCGGCTCCTTTGCGAGAGGCGGCTGCTGACACTTATTGTCAGTAAAGCCGCGATGTTCCCTATTGGTTCTGATTTGACCATTGGAGAATCCATAAAGGACACCTATGTACAACTCGTTAACCGTGGGGCGGATATGGCTGAGCAGAAACACATCGAAGTGCGCGGTGCGCGCGAGCACAATCTCAAATCCATCGACGTGGACATTCCGCGCGACCAGCTGGTGGTGATCACCGGGCTGTCGGGGTCGGGTAAATCGTCGCTGGCTTTCGATACCATCTACGCCGAAGGGCAGCGCCGCTATGTGGAATCGCTGTCCGCCTATGCGCGCCAATTCCTTGATATGATGCAGAAACCCGACGTGGACCACATCAGTGGCCTGTCGCCTGCGATTTCCATCGAACAGAAAACCACGTCGAAAAACCCCCGCTCGACCGTCGGCACCGTGACCGAGATCTATGACTACATGCGGCTGCTGTTTGCCCGCGTCGGCACGCCCTATTCGCCCGCCACCGGCAAGCCGATCGAGGCGCAGCAGGTGCAGGACATGGTCGACCGCACCATGACGATGGAAGAGGGCACGCGCGCTTACCTTCTGGCGCCGATCATCCGTGACCGCAAAGGCGAATACCGCAAGGAATTCATCGAGCTGCGCAAGCAGGGCTTTCAGCGGGTCAAGGTCGATGGCGCGTTCTACGATCTGGACGAACCACCGACGCTGGACAAGAAGTTCCGCCACGACATCGATGTGGTCGTAGACCGGATCGTGGTCCGCGAAGGGTTGGAAACGCGGCTGGCCGACAGCCTGCGCACAGCGCTTGATCTGGCCGACGGCATCGCTGTGCTGGAGACTGCTCCTGCCGAAGGCGCACCCGAGCGCATGACGTTTTCCGAGAAATTCGCCTGCCCGGTCAGCGGCTTTACCATCCCCGAGATCGAGCCGCGTCTGTTCTCGTTCAACGCGCCCTTCGGGGCTTGCCCCGATTGCGACGGTCTGGGCGTCGAGCTGTTCTTTGACGAGCGCCTGATCGTGCCGGACCAGAACCTCAAGGTTTATGACGGCGCATTGGCCCCCTGGCGCAAGGGCAAGTCGCCCTATTTTCTGCAGACCATCGAAGCCATTGCAAAACATTACGAATTCGACGCCCAAACCAAGTGGAAAGATCTGGATGAACACGTCAAACAAGTGTTCCTGTTCGGTTCGGGCAAAGATGAAATCCCGTTTCGCTATGACGAGGGCGGGCGCGTCTATTCGGTGACGCGCACCTTTGAAGGTGTCGTGCCCAACATGGAGCGCCGTTACCGCGAGACCGACAGCAACTGGGTCCGCGAAGAGTTCGAGCGCTATCAGAACAACCGCCCGTGCGGCACCTGCAACGGCTACCGCCTGCGGGCCGAAGCTCTGGCGGTGAAAATCGGCCCCTCCGACCGGCCCGAAGAATTGCTGCACGCGGGTCAGGTGGTCGAGATGTCGATCCGCGAGGCCTATGCGTGGTGCGACACCGTGCCGAACAACCTGACCAACCAGAAAAACGAGATCGCCCGCGCCATTCTCAAGGAAATCCGCGAGCGTCTCGGGTTCCTGAACAATGTCGGGCTGGAATACCTGACCCTGAGCCGCAACAGCGGCACGCTTTCGGGCGGTGAAAGCCAGCGTATCCGGTTGGCCAGCCAGATCGGCTCGGGTCTGACCGGGGTTCTCTATGTGCTCGACGAGCCGTCCATCGGCCTGCACCAGCGCGACAACGACCGGCTGCTCGGCACGCTCAAGAACCTGCGCGATCAGGGCAATACGGTGATCGTGGTCGAACACGACGAAGAAGCGATCCGCGAGGCGGACTACGTCTTTGACATCGGTCCGGGGGCAGGGGTGCATGGCGGGCGCGTGGTTGCCCACGGCACACCGGCCCAGATCGCGGCCAATCCCGACAGCATCACCGGCCAATATCTGACCGGCGCGCGCGAGATCCCCGTGCCCGCAACCCGTCGCAAGGGCAAGAAAAAGTCGGTGAAGGTGGTCAAGGCCTCGGGTAACAACCTGCAAGACATCACCGTCGATTTCCCGCTGGGCAAATTCGTTTGCGTGACCGGCGTATCGGGCGGCGGCAAATCCACGCTGACCATCGAGACCCTGTTCAAGACCGCCTCGATGCGCCTGAACGGAGCGCGCCAGACACCGGCGCCCTGCGAGACGATCAAGGGGCTGGAGCATCTGGACAAGGTCATCGACATCGACCAACGCCCCATCGGACGGACTCCGCGTTCGAATCCAGCGACTTACACGGGGGCCTTCACCCCGATCCGCGACTGGTTCGCGGGTCTGCCGGAATCCAAGGCACGCGGCTACAAGCCGGGGCGGTTCAGCTTTAACGTCAAGGGCGGGCGCTGCGAGGCCTGTCAGGGCGACGGCGTCATCAAGATCGAGATGCACTTTCTGCCCGACGTCTATGTCGAGTGTGAAACCTGCAAGGGCAAGCGGTACAACCGCGAAACGCTTGAAGTCACCTTCAAGGGCAAGTCGATTGCCGACGTGCTGGATATGACCGTGGAAGACGCGCAGACCTTCTTTCAGGCGGTCCCGTCGATCCGCGAGAAGATGGACGCGCTGATGCGTGTGGGTCTGGGCTATATCAAGGTCGGCCAACAGGCCACGACCCTGTCTGGCGGCGAGGCGCAGCGAGTGAAGCTGTCCAAGGAACTGGCGCGGCGGTCCACGGGCCGCACGCTTTATATCCTCGACGAGCCGACCACCGGTCTGCACTTTGAAGACGTGCGCAAGCTGTTGGAAGTGCTGCATGAACTGGTGGATCAGGGCAACTCGGTCGTGGTGATCGAACACAACCTGGATGTGGTGAAAACCGCTGATTATCTGATCGACATCGGCCCCGAGGGCGGTGATGGCGGTGGGCAAGTGGTCGCCACGGGCACCCCTGAAGAGGTCGCCGAAGTTGCGGCCAGCCACACGGGCCGCTATCTCAAACCGATGCTGCAAGGTCGAAAGGTCGCCGCCGAATAGCGCGGCGACCGCACCCGTGTCAGGTCAGATCAGCGCCGAGGCATAACCTCATTCGATCTTCGCGCCGTGCTTGAGGATCTTGATGTCCGCCTTGACCTGTTCGGCGGCATCGCTGTCCTGTGCGTCGCCCAGAAAGCGCCCCAGATGGCGCATCGGTTCAATCTCGTCGAGGATGATCTTGGCAACGATCAGCAGCGGCACCGCCACGATCATGCCTATGACCGACCAGATATAGGCAAAGAATGCCACCACCAGAAACAGCACAGGCGCATTCAGATGCATCCGGCGCGAAATCAGCAGGGGTGTGATCAGTTGCCCTTCGACGCCGGTGCAGGTCATGTAAACCGCAAATACCAGCAAGGGCGACCAGATGGCCCCGAACTGCGAGGACGCGATAAGCGCTGCAACGCAGGCGCCAACCAGTCCACCGAAATAGGGGATGAAGTTCAGCGCAAAGGCCATCACGCCAATCGCGATGTATTGGTTCAACCCCATCGCATACATCGCGACCCCCACAGTCAGCCCCAGTCCTGCGTTGATCACCGTGATGCCGCCCAGATAGCGCCCCAGCCTGCGTTCGATGGTGGCGACGATCTCCAGCGCCCGGTTCTTGTCTTCGGTGCGGGCGATGTTTTCTATGGCCCGCAGCAAGAAGAAATCGCCGGAACTCAGCAGAAAGAACAGCAGCAGTACGGCAAACAAGATCTGGCTGAGCAATTGCGGTGCAAGGGTCAGGATATGGCGGGCGGGGGTTTCCCCTTCGACGATTTCCACCTCGACGGCTTCGTTTCCCGTCGGCTCGTCATCATCCTCTTCCATGATGCCGTCAACAGCTTCTGCGGCCTCGGCCACAGCCTTGAGCGTGCCGTTTTGCGTGGTACCGATGCGGTCTTGCAGTTCTTCAACCACTCTGGGCACATCGCGCACCATCTTGCTGACGGGCGTCGAGAAATATAACAGCGACAGCGCGATCAGCGTGATAATCAGGCCGGTAAAGCCCAAGGCGACCAGCCCGCTGGGCAGCCCCAGCCGTTCCAGCCCGCGCCGCGGACGGCTGAGCACGAAATAGCCGAGAACGGCGGCTGTGACGGGGATCAGGAACGAGGATGCAAGAACCAGCCCATAGATCAACAGGATCAGGAAAATCCCGATGAGCGGCAAGGCCACTGATTTATGGTTCATGATCGCGTGGCCCCCCGGACGTCTGGTCTGGGAGGAAACGCGCTGTGTCGGCAATCAGTTCCGTGCGAAAGTCACTCACGACCGCGGGCGACGAACCGCGGCAGCATCGCACTGAAATCGCGACCTTTTCCGCCCTCGTCCTCGACAAAACTTTTGTAGAGAGACAGGGCCAGTTGACCCATCGGGGTGTCTGCGTCGGCGGCCTCGGCGGCCTGCTGGCTCAGCCCGAGGTCTTTGAGCATCAACTCGGCCGCGAAGCCGGGTTTATAATCGTTGTCCGCAGGCGATTGCGGCCCGACGCCGGGGGCGGGGCAATAGGCGTTCATGCTCCACGAGTAGCCCGAGGAGGTGCTGACCACGTCGAACATCTTTTGCCGCTCCAGCCCCAGTTTGTCG
The DNA here is from genome assembly GCA_024636445.1 of Sulfitobacter sp. Classification (GTDB taxonomy): domain Bacteria; phylum Pseudomonadota; class Alphaproteobacteria; order Rhodobacterales; family Rhodobacteraceae; genus Pseudosulfitobacter. The sequence continues at coordinate 12,552 of JAGXHE010000105.1, read as the reverse complement.
GCCAGCGCGAAGGCCTCGCAGGTGGCGATCATGGTGGCGCCAAGGATCATGTTGTTGCAGATCTTGGCGGCCTGTCCGGCGCCTGCCGCGCCGCAATGCACGGCCTTCTGGCCCATGATCTCGAAGAGTGGTGCTGCCTTGGCAAAGGCTTGTGCGCTGCCACCCGCCATGAAGGTCAGCGTGCCGCCCGATGCGCCGCCGATGCCGCCCGACACCGGTGCGTCGACCGCCAGAAGCCCGGCGGCTTCGGCGTCTTCGGCCACGGCGCGGGCACTGTCTACGTCCACTGTGGAGCAGTCGATGAAACACGCGCCCCCGGACATCAGCGGGATGATCTGCACCGCCACATCGCGCAGGATCGGGCCGTTGGGCAGCATGGTGATGACCACATCCATGTCTTTTGCCGCGGCGTCGATGCTTTCAGCCACGGCGGCACCTTCGGCTGTGGTGCCTGCCACGTCAAAGCCGGTGACCTCGTGGCCCGCCTTGGCCAGATTGGCCGCCATCGGGGCACCCATGTTGCCCAGGCCGATAAATCCGATCTTCATTGCTCTGTTCCTCCCAGTTTCAATGCGCTGTCGCCCAAGGGGCGCAGCATTGTATCAACCGCGTCCGCTGGCACGTCAGTGTCTGCGTATTGCCATTTTGGCGCGCGGTCCTTGTCGATGATTGCGGCGCGGATACCTTCGAGAAAGTCGCCATGCTCCATCGCGCGCGCGGTAAAGCGGTATTCCATTTCCAGCGCCCTTTCGATGGTCAGGGAGGGGCCGCGCAGCCGGTGCAGCGCCTCGATGGTGCAGGCCATCGACAGCGGGCTGTTGCGGTGCATGGATTTCAACGTATCGCGGGCGAAATCGCTGTCTTCTGATTGCAATGACCGCAGGATATCGCCCAGGGATTCCCCGCCGAAATTGCGGTTGATATCGTCCAACCGCGCTTCGATCGGGCCGGTTTCCGGCGTTTCCGACGTGATATCCAGCAGGGTGACGTTACCGGTTTCTTCCAGCCCGGAAATCAGCTCGGGCCACTTTAGCTGTGCGACGTAGGTATCTGCAAAGCCTGCGAAAATCGCGTCCGACGGCCCCATGCGCGATGCCGTCGTGCCCAGATATTCGCCCAGCCGTCCCGGTGCCAGCGCCAGCATCAGCGTGCCGCCCACATCCGGGATCAGACCGATGCCGACCTCGGGCATGGCGATCTGGCTGCTTTCGCCCACGATCCGGTGCGAGCCGTGACAACCGATGCCGACACCGCCGCCCATAATGAACCCTTGCAGGAAGCTGACCACGGGTTTGGAATAGTTGAAAATCTTGGCGTTCAGGCGGTATTCGTCGGCCCAGAATTTTTGCCCGTAAGCGAAATCGCCCTTGCGCCCCGAGGCGTACAGATCGGCAATGTCACCGCCAGAGCAGAACGCGCGGTCGCCCTCGGCGTCGATGATCACCAGCTGCACCGCGTCGTCGTCGCGCCAGCGGTCCAGTGCGGCCTCGATGGCCAGACACATGTCATAGGTCATCGCGTTCAGCGCCTTGGGGCGGGTGAGGGTGATGCGCCCCGCGACACCGACGGTTCTGATCGAAATATCGCTCATCGGTTTTTCAACATGTCGCGGGCGACGATCACGCGCATGATCTCGTTGGTGCCTTCGAGGATCTGGTGAACCCGCAGATCGCGCACCAGTTTTTCGATGCCGTAATCGGCCAGATAGCCATAGCCGCCGTGCAGTTGCAGGCATTGATCGACCACCTTCGATCCGGCCTCGGTCACGAATTTCTTGGCCATCGCGCAGAACTTGGTGGCGTCGGGCGCGCCCTGATCCAGCTTCCACGCGGCCTGACGCAGGAACACCCGCGCGGCTTGCAGTTCGATCTCCATATCGGCCAGACGCCATTGCAGCCCCTGAAACTGGTCGATCGACTGGCCGAATGCCTTGCGCTCGCCCATGTAGTTCAGCGTCGATGTCAGCGCGGTCTGCGCCGCTCCCAGCGAACAGGCGGCGATGTTCAGACGGCCGCCATCCAGCCCCATCATCGCGTATTTAAAGCCTTTGCCCTCTTCTCCGATCAGGTTATCGGCAGAGATCTTGCAGTCGTCGAACTGCACCTGCGCCGTGGGCTGCGACCGCCAGCCCATCTTGTCCTCAAGTGCGCCGAACGACAGCCCCTCGGTGCCGTCCTTGACGTAGACGGTGCTGACGCCGCCCGCACCCGCCTCACCGGTGCGCACCATGCAGACATAGGCGTCGGAATAGCCGCCGCCCGAGATGAACGCCTTGGTGCCGTTCAGGGTATAGCCTTCGTTGGTCCGCTCGGCGCGGGTCTTGAGTGCGACGGCGTCTGAGCCAGAGCCCGGTTCGGTCAAACAATAGCTGAGCACGGTGTTCATCGTCAGCACGTCGGGCAGCACGCGCGCCTTGAAATCGTCACTGGCAAAGCTGTCGATCATCCGCGCGCACATGTTGTGGATCGACAGGAACGCCGCGACCGACGGGCAGGCCATGCTCAGCGCCTCGAACACCAATGTGGCGTCCAGACGGCCCAGACCGGCGCCGCCCGATTCTTCGGAGACGTAGAGCCCGCCAAAGCCCAGTTCGCCCACTTGCGGCCACAGTTCCTTGGGAATGGTGCCTTGCGCCTCCCATGTGCGGGCATTGGGTGCTATGGCGTCCTGGCCAAAGCCGTAGGCCATATCGAATATGGCCGATTGTTCTTCTGTCAGTGCGAAATCCATTGGGTCTCCTCCCGAATGCGCGACATGGCGCATGTATTCTGCGTTGTCTGTCCGGTGCCGTTAAAAAGTAGCGCCTTACAGATCTTCATGAAATTCCTCGATCAGTTGGCGCACGACTGCGGTGCCGCCTTCGCCTTGGGGCGCTGCGTCGAACACCGCGCGTTGGCGGCTGGCGCTGGTGCCGTTGGTCACGAGGTCGCGCAGGCGCGCGATATCGTCCAGCGCGCCGAGGGCTTCGGCGTCTTCTGCGACCAGCGCGATCATTTCGTCCAGCAAGCTGGCGAAGGGTTTGATCGAGCGGTCGCCAAAGTCGATCAGCCCCTCGGTCACGCCATAGCGCTGCGCCCGCCAGCGGTTTTCAGCGATCAGGAACCGGTCGTATTCGCGCCAGCGCAGGTTTGCATCGCGCAGCCGCGTCAGCATCCGCACCAGCGCCTGCGTCAGCCCGGCCAGTGCTATGGTGTCACGCAAACGCGGCTGTACGTCGAATATGCGGGCCTCAAGCGTCGGGTGGATGTCGGAGGGGCGCAGATCCCACCAGATCTTGCTGGTGTCCTCGATCAGGCCCAACTCGATCAGGGTGCCGGTGGTGCGCTCATACTCCCCCCAACTGGAAAACTTCGGTGGAAGGCCCGAGCGCGGCATGTTGTCGAACACCGACAGACGGTAGGACGCAAGGCCGGTATCGTCGCCCTTCCAGAACGGCGATGAGGTCGAGAGCGCCAGCAGGTGCGGCAGGAAATAGGACAGCTGCGGCATCAGGTCGATGCGCTGGCTGTTGTCGTCAATGCCGACATGCACGTGCATCCCGCAGATCAGCATCCGGCGGGCGACGTCTGCGTGTTCCTGTTCCAGATCGCTATAGCGTGCCTTTCCGGTGGCTTCCTGATTTTTCCAGTCAGAGAACGGGTGGCAAGCAACGGCAATCGGGGCAAGGTTGTGCGCACTGGCATGTTTCGCGATGCATGACCGCAGGCGGCGCAGGTCTTCGCGTGCTTCGGCGGTCGTGCGGCACACCTTGGTGCCGACTTCGATCTGGCATTGCAGGAATTCGTGGGAGACCTGATCGTGCAACTCGGCGCGACAGGCGTTCATCAATGCTTCGGGCGTGTCGGACAGGCGCAGACTGTCGCAATCGACCATCAGGTATTCTTCTTCGATGCCGATGGTAAACTCTGATTGCATTGCGGGCCCCCTGGGGTGTTGGAGACGCGGGCGGATCGTTGTGAGCCGCCCGCATCTGGCTAGATCATTCCATCACGGGGATGGAGAATTCGCCACCTTCCTTGATGCCCGAAGGCCAGCGGGCGGTGACGGTCTTGGTCCGCGTGTAGAACTTGAACGCGTCGGGGCCGTGTTGGTTCAGGTCGCCGAAGACCGATTTCTTCCAGCCGCCAAAGGTGTGATAGGCCAGCGGCACCGGGATCGGCACGTTGATGCCGACCATGCCGACGTTGATCCGGTTGGCAAAATCACGCGCCGCATCGCCGTCGCGGGTAAAGATCGCGGTGCCGTTGCCGTATTCGTGGTCCATCGCCAGACCCAGCGCCTCTTCGTAGTCCTTGGCGCGCACGCATGTCAGCACGGGGCCAAAGATTTCCTGTGTGTAGATGTCCATGTCCTTGGTGGCATGGTCAAACAGGTGCGGGCCGATGAAATAGCCGTCTTCATAGCCTTGCAGCTTGAAGCCGCGACCATCGACGACCAGTTTCGCGCCCTGGTCGATGCCGGTCTGCACCAGACGCTCGATGTTTGCCTTGGCCGCAGCCGTCACCACGGGGCCGTAATCGACGTCCTTGCCAGCCGTGTAGGGGCCGACTTTCAGCTTTTCGACGCGCGGGATCAGTTTTTCCATCAGGCGGTCGGCGGTGTCGTCGCCCACGGGCACCGCAACCGAGATCGCCATGCAACGTTCGCCGGCTGCGCCAAAACCGGCACCGATCAATGCGTCGGCGGCCTGGTCCATGTCGGCGTCGGGCATGATGATCATGTGGTTCTTGGCACCGCCAAAGCACTGCACGCGCTTGCCGTTGGCGCAGCCCGTGGCATAGATGTATTCCGCAATCGGGGTCGAGCCGACAAAGCCGACCGACTGGATCACATCATGGTGCAGGATCGCGTCGACCGCTTCCTTGTCACCGTTCACCACCTGAATGATGCCCTTGGGCAGGCCTGCTTCTTCCAGCAGTTCGGCCAGCATCAGCGGCACGGAGGGGTCACGCTCGCTGGGCTTGAGGATAAATGCGTTGCCGCAGGCGATCGCAGGGGCAAACATCCACATCGGGATCATCGCGGGGAAGTTGAAGGGCGTGATGCCCGCCGTCACACCCAGGGCCTGACGCATGGAATACATGTCGATGCCGGGACCGGCTGAGTCAGTGAATTCACCTTTCAGCAGCTGCGGCGCGCCGATGCAATATTCGACCACTTCCAGACCGCGCTGCACGTCTCCGGCGGCGTCGGGCAGGGTCTTGCCGTGTTCACGGCTGAGGGCTTCGGCCAGCTTGTCCATGTCGCGGTTCAGCAGGTCGACGAACTTCATCAACACGCGCGCACGGCGCTGCGGGTTGGTCGCGGCCCATTTCGGCTGGGCGGCGGCGGCGTATTGCACGGCCTTGTCCAACTCTGCGCCATTGGCCAGCGGCACACGCGCCTGCACTTCGCCGGTGGACGGGTTCATCACGTCGGCAAAGCGGCCCGATGTGCCTTTGACATGTTCGCCGTTCAGATAGTGCGTCATCTCTTGCATGGAGTGTCCTTTGGGTTGGTGGTCTGTTGTGCACAGTCTAGCCTTGCAAAAACACAGGGAAAAGATGCATCTTTCCAAAACAGTCTTGCATTTTTGCAAAATGAAAGTGGCGATATGGAAACCCATTGGGATGATCTGCGGCTGTTTCTGGCCATCGCCCGCGAAGCCAGTCTGACGGCGGCGGGCAAATCGCTGCGGCTTGACCCCGCCACGCTGGGCCGCCGGATGGTGCGGCTGGAAGGCTCGCTTGGCGCGACGCTGTTCGTGAAATCGCCCCAAGGCTACGCGCTGACCGAAGCGGGCGTGACCCTGCTGGACAAGGCCGAGGCGGCAGAGGCTGCGATGCGTGCGGCCACGTCTACGCTGTCGGGGGCAGGTTCCGACCGGCTGACGGGGCAGGTGCGTATCGGGGCGCCGGACGGCTGCGCCAACTACCTGATGCCGCAGGTCTGCGCCGATCTGGCCGACCGCCACCCGGATCTGGACATTCAGGTCGTGGCGTTGCCGCGCGTCTTCAACCTGTCGCGCCGCGAGGCGGATCTGGCGATCGGGGTCAGCGCCCCCACGGCGGGGCGTCTGACCGTGCAGAAGATCACCGACTACCGCCTGCATCTGGCCGCTGCCGACAGCTATCTGGCGCGGCATCCGCAAATCTCGGACACTGCCGACCTGCAAGGGCACCGGATCGTGGGCTATATTCCCGACATGATCTTTGACCGCGAGCTGGACTATCTGGCAGATATCGGCCTGCCGCGCACGGCGCTGGCGTCGAATTCGGTCTCGGTTCAACTGAACCTGCTGAGGGCAGGGGGCGGCGTGGGGATCGTCCACGACTTTGCTCTGCCCGCCGCACCGGGTCTGCGCCGTATCCTGACAGACCGGATCAGCCTGACCCGCGCATTCTACCTGATCCGCCACGCCGATGATCGCAACAATGCGCGGCTGACCCGCTTTGCCGATGATCTGGTGGCGGGACTGCGCGTGGAATTGGCAAGATTAGAGGCACACGCTTGACTTAATAATGGTTTGCGGGAACCATTGACCCTATGAGCGCTCAACCAGCACGCGAGGTTTTCCATGCTTGTCCAACATATCCTGCAATCGAAATCCAGTGACGCAGTTATTACTGTGAAACCCGGCATAAGCATCGCCGATGCCGCAAAAATTCTGGCCGAGCATAAATTTGGCAGCGTGGTCGTATCCAAAGACGGCACAACCGCAGACGGTATCCTGTCAGAGCGTGACATCGTGCGCGAACTGGCCAACCGAGGGGCAAGCTGCCTGTCCGACCCGGTCGAGGCTTACATGACCACCAAACTGGTCACCTGCGCGCGCACCGACAGCGCCGACTCTGTGTTGCAAAACATGTCCGAGGGCCGTTTTCGCCACATGCCGGTGCTGGAAGACGGCAAGCTGGTCGGGCTGATCACCCAAGGTGACGTGGTCAAGGCACGCCTGTCCGAAGTGTCGATGGAAAAGGACGCCCTGCAAGGGATGATCATGGGGCACTGAGGCCTTGTGCCTCATAATTGCCTGACGCCGCGTCTTGGCGCTTGCATTCTTGTGTCCCTAGTGGTTGCTTGCCGCGAAATAATATTACCCTGACCACGGAGCACGCCCATGCGCGTTGGCCTTTACCCCGGCACATTCGACCCCATCACCCTGGGACATATCGACATCATCCGCCGCGCTGCGTCTTTGGTTGACAGGTTGGTGATCGGCGTCGCGATCAACCGTGACAAGGGCCCGATGTTCAGTCTCGAAGAGCGCGTGGCGATGATCGAGACGGAATGCGCCAAGCTGTCCGAGCAGACCCAGACCGAGATCGTCGTGCATCCGTTCGAGAACCTTCTGATCAACTGCGCCTCCGATGTGGGCGCGCAGATGATCATTCGCGGACTGCGCGCGGTGGCCGATTTTGAATATGAATATCAGATGGTTGGCATGAACCGTCAGCTGAACGATCAAATCGAGACCGTGTTTCTTATGGCCGAGGCGACGCATCAGGCGATTGCATCGAAACTGGTCAAAGAGATCGCGCGGCTGGACGGCGATGTCAGCAAATTTGTCACGCCTCAGGTCAATCAGGCGCTGATCACGAAACTATCATCCTGAGGCGGGAACCGGCGTGTCGGCCATGCGTTTGCTGGCATGTCATATGCATCGCACATAGCCCGCATCACCCTTTTGACGCTTGTTGCGTCCCCTTCGGTCGCGCAGACCACAACCCAGACTGAGCCTGCGCCACTCTTTCCACCCGTGACACAGAGCCCGCTTGATCCTGCGCCCAACAGCCAGATCATCCCGATGGCCGAATCTGCGCTGGAAGACGAAAACGCAACCCAAGAGGACAGTGCGGCGCAAGAGGACAACGCGGCGCAATCCGGGCGCACCATTCCAAGTGTGTCCGAACTGTCGCGGGCTTTGTCCGATGCGGAAAACGGCGTGACAGACAGCGAGGGCGCGCAGGGCCCCATCACTCAGCCACCGGCTGTGCAGGTGCCCACGTCCCAAACGCCTACTACCCAGACCCCGACCACCCAGACGCCGACCACCCAGACGACCACTGCGCAAAACACGATCCCGTCGGAACCCGTTACCGCCGCGAGCGTCAACTCGGCCACATATTCGGGCGAGGGTGGCCTGCCCGAAGGTCGCAGCCCCGTCACCGTGAAACTGCAGGTTCTGCTGGACCGCGCGCATGTGTCGGTGTCGATCATCGACGGCGTCAAAGGCGGGATGACCGAAAGCGCGCTCATGGCCTATGAGGCACGGATGGGCCTGCCGGTCGATGGTCTGCTGGATGCGCAGGTCTGGGACATGTTGGGCGGCAACGAAATCGACATCTACATCAAGGAATACACCATCACCCAAGCCGATACCCAGGGGCTGTCGGCGCCTTTGCCCAGCGACTATGGCGAGTTGGCCCAACTGGACCGCATGGGCTACACCAGCGTCAGCGAAAAGCTGGCCGAGCGCTTTCACATGAGCGAAGGATTTCTGGACCAGTTGAACCCCGGTGCGGGGTTCTATGCGGGAGAGAGCGTGCTGGTGACCGAACCGGGGGCCAAGGCCGTGGGGCAGGTGACCAGCATCATCATCGACAAATCCGACCGCCGCTTGCGGGCGTGGAATGCGTTGGGGCAGGAGATTGCCAATTATCCGGTGGCCGTAGGGTCTGCCAGCACACCTTCGCCGTCGGGTATCATGACGGTCGATGCCGTGGCGCTTGAGCCGACCTATCACTACAACCCTTCCTTGAATTTTCAGCAGGGCGAGAACGACAAACCGCTGACCCTGCCGCCCGGTGCGAATGGTCCTGTGGGTCTGGTCTGGATCGACCTTTCGAAACCGACTTACGGCATTCACGGCACGCCGGAACCCGCAAGCCTGTTCACGGCACATTCGCACGGCTGCGTGCGCATGGCGAACTGGGACGCGCAAGAGCTTGCCTCGCTGGTAAGCGAAGGCGTCTCGGTCGAATTCAGGGAATAGGTTTTTGGGCAGGTGAAGGGCTCGCCGCACGGCAGCGAGACCGGTATTTCACATCTGCCTGAGCGCAAAGTCCGGCGGGGCGGCTTGCGCCCCAGCCGACAGCGTAGATGCTTACTTTGCGTTCGCCATCGCCATTGCCGTGTCCAGCATCCGGTTGGAAAAGCCCCATTCGTTGTCATACCACGACAGGATGCGCACCAGGGTGCCGTTCTGCACGTGGGTCTGGTCCAGCGCCACGGTCGAGCTGGCCGACGTGTGGTTGTAATCCACCGACACCAGCGGGCGTGCCTCGACCTCGAGAATACCACCCGATGCACGGGCGGCTTTCGACAGGGCCGCGTTGACCCCTGCGATGTCGGTCTCCTTGGACACTTCCACCGTCAGATCCACACAGGACACGTTGGGCGTGGGCACCCGCATCGCCGTGCCGAAGATCAGACCCTCAAGCTCTGGCATCACCAGAGCAATCGCCTTGGCCGCACCGGTCGAGGTGGGCACCATCGACAACGCCGCCGCACGGCCCCTTGCCAGATCGCTGTTGGCGCGGTCATGGGTGGGCTGGCCGCCGGTATAGGCGTGGATCGTGGTCATGGTGCCGCGCAGGATGCCGAATTCTGCGTGCAGCGCCTTGCACAGGGGTGCCAGGCAATTGGTGGTGCACGACGCGTTCGATACGATCTTGTCGCCTGCGGTCAACGTGTCGTGGTTGACACCAAAGACGATGGTTTTCATCTCGCCCTTGCCCGGGGCCGAAATCAGCACCTTGCCGCTGCCGTTTTTCAGATGCACGCCTGCAGTCTCGTCGGTTTTGAACAGGCCGGTACATTCCAGCGCGATATCAACGTCGCCCCAGTCCAGCTTGGCAGGGTCACGCTCGGCGCTGATGCGGATCGGGCCTGCGCCCACGTCCATCGTATCGCCCTTCAGCGTCACGGTGCCGTTATAGCGTCCGTGCACGGAATCAAATTCGAACAGATGCGCGTTGGTGGCAGGCTCTGCCAGATCGTTGATCGCGACCACTTGCAGGTCGTCGCCACCCCGTTCCATCAAGGCGCGCAGCACGTTGCGCCCGATACGTCCAAATCCATTGATTGCGATTTTCGTCGGCATATTTTGGCCCCCATTTTCAAGTTAGCGCTAACATAGGCAGCAAACACGCTTTGTCAACCAAACTGCTGTTCAGACTCTCTCAGAGAGACAGGGGATCACCGCCAGACGGCCATCCATTCGATCAAGTCGAACAGCTCTTTGCCCAAAAAGATCAGGTTGGCGCTGTCATTGGTGAGGACATCATAGCTGATCCATCCGATCAGGATGGCAGCCAGTATCAGCGACAGGGTGTTGGTCATCGTGGGGCACAGCTCATGCAAAAGGGCAGGGCCGTTGTGACAGCCCCGCCCCGATCCCGCAAGTGGCGGTGAAACTTACGACAGGCGGCCCATGACCACGGCCACATCGGCCATACGGCACGAAAACGCCCATTCGTTGTCATACCACGCCAGCACGCGCACCAGATTGCCGCCGGTGACCTTGGTCTGGTCGGGGGCAAAGATCGACGAATGTTCGGTGTGGTTGAAATCGACCGAGACTTTCATCTCGTCGTCATAGGCCAGAACGCGGCTCATCGGACCTTGGGACGCGGCCTTCATCGCGGCGTTCACTTCTTCGGCGGTGACATCGCGGCCCGCCACAAACGTCAGGTCCACAGCAGAGACGTTGGGTGTGGGCACGCGCATCGCGGTGCCGTCCAGCTTGCCCGCAAGCTGCGGCAACACTTCACCCAGGGCCTTTGCCGCACCGGTCGAGGTCGGGATGATGCTCATCGAGGCGGCGCGGGCGCGGTAGAGATCGCTGTGCCGCTTGTCTAGCGTGGGCTGGTCGCCGGTATAGCTGTGGATGGTGGTCATCAGACCGCTTTCGATGCCAAAGGCGTCATCCAGCGCCTTGGCCAGTGGCGCCAGACAGTTGGTGGTGCACGATCCGTTGCTGACCATCCGGTCGATTTCGGTCAGCTCGCTGTCGTTGACGCCAAAGACCACCGTGCGGTCGACATTCGTGCCGGGGGCCGACAGCAGAACCTTGCCCGCGCCACGCTCGATATGCGTTTTCGCCTTCAGCCCGTCGTTGAACATGCCAGTGCATTCCAGCACCACGTCGCAGCCCTCCCAGTCCAGCGCGTCCATGTCATAGGTCGACATCACGTCGATCGGGCCTCGGCCCAGATCGAGGGTGTTCTCGCCCACTTCGACCATGCCGGGAAAAGCGCCATGGACGGAATCGTATTTGATCAGGTGTGCCGCACTTTTCAGCGGGCCGGTGGCGTTCAGCTTGACCACCTGAATATCGTTGCGACCGCTTGCCGCGATGTGGGACAGGGTGCAGCGGCCAATGCGGCCAAACCCGTTGATGCCAACTCTGATGGTCATGATCTGCGTCCTTGTGTGGGATGTTAGGGGCTGTATAGCGGCAGGCCAAAAGCGGCGAAACACCTGAAAACAAGCTGTTAGCGATAAACCTGTGACCCATTTGCTGCGATTGCACGATTGTCTTTCGCAGCAGCAGTGATAGCTGTGTGGCAAGCACCTTGAAAGGAATGACATGAGCGGACTACTGGCCCTGTTGGATGACGTGGCAGCGATTGCCAAAGTGGCGGCCGCTTCGGTCGATGATGTGATCGGTCAGGCGGCCAAGGCCAGCGCCAAGGCGGCAGGGGCGGTCATCGACGATGCCGCCGTGACGCCGAAGTATGTCACCGGCTTTACCGCCGACCGCGAGCTGCCGATCATCTGGCGGATTGCCAAGGGGTCGATGCGCAACAAACTGCTGTACTTGCTGCCTGCGGGGCTGGCCCTGTCGGCATTTGCACCCTGGGCGATCACACCGCTGCTGATGCTGGGCGGGTGTTACCTGTGCTTTGAGGGGGCCGAGAAGGTGGCCCATGCCTTAGGGATCGGAGGCAAGGGGCACACGGATTATCCAAAGGCCGATCAGGTGCCCGACGACCCCGCGCATCTCGAAGAAGAAAAGGCCAAGGGCGCGATCAAGACCGACTTTATCCTGTCCGCCGAGATCATGACGATTGCGCTGGCCGCAATTCCGGCTGGCACCTTCTGGATGGAGGCCGCGACGCTGGCCGCTGTGGCAGTCATCATCACGGTGGCGGTCTACGGATCAGTCGCGCTGATCGTCAAGGCAGACGATCTGGGGCTGGCGATGGCCGCCCACGGCAATCTGGGGGCGACGCGTGCGCTGGGTCGCGGCATTGTCCACGCGATGCCGTGGGTGTTGAAGATCCTGATGGTGGTCGGCACCGCCGCGATGCTGTGGGTGGGCGGCAATATCATCATCCACGGGCTCGAGGTGCTGGGCTATGACATGCTGGGCCACTTTACCCACGACTGGGCGGCGGCTGCAGGTCGTGCTGTCAGCGAGACATGGCGCGGTGGTGTCGAATGGGCGACGAAGGCCGCGATGGACGGTGTGTTCGGGCTGGGTCTGGGGCTGGTGCTGATCCCGATTGGCGAGAAGATCGTGACGCCGCTGTGGCGGGCGGTGTTTCATCGGGAGAAGGTGGCGGC
>JAGXHE010000013.1 GCA_024636445.1 Sulfitobacter sp. | reverse complement strand
CGGGAGGAGTTCATTGGCCGCCCACATCACATTGTGGTCTTCAACCCCACGCACCTGCTAAATGGTTCCATCCCAATCGCCGCCGTCCCTTGCTGCACCTGTTCCGCCAAAACCGCATCGCGCAGCACCGCCGCCTGTGAATAAACCCGTTCAGGCTTTGGCAGCTCCAGCAAGGCCTGCACCAAGGCCTCGGCCGGCTCGTCCATCAAACATACATCAGCGGCCTCCGCAGAGGCCGCCACACTCGCTACCGCTACAGCAGTCACCAGTTTCCGTATCATTCTAGCCTCTTGCCTCTACCCGATGGTGCCGAGTGGCAATGTTTCGAGGCGAAATGTCCAGATTTCACCACTGCTTTCAATGACGGACTTTGGGGCGCTGTGCCGTTTGGCAAGGTCGGCTGCTCCCTAGAACGTCCGTCGCAACGTCATGTGGCGGTTCACGTCCTTGTAGAGCAGATAGCGAAACCGCCCCGGCCCGCCTGCGTAACAGGCCTGCGGACAGAAGGCGCGCAGCCACATGTAATCGCCGGCCTCGACCTCGACCCAATCTTGATTAAGCCGGTACACGGCCTTGCCCTCAAGCACATAAAGCCCGTGTTCCATCACATGCGTCTCGGCAAAGGGGATCACCGCGCCGGGCTCAAAACTGACGACGGTTACGTGCATGTCATGGCGCAAATCGGCAGGATCGACAAAGCGCGTGGTCGCCCATTTGCCATCAGTCCCCGGCATTTCAGTGGGCTTCACGTCCGCCTCGTTGGTCACGATCACCTCCGGCAGGGGCAGCCCATCGACCGGCTCATAGGCCTTGCGTATCCAGTGAAACCGCAGCATCTCGGGGCTTTCGTTGCGCAGGGTCCAACCGCTTGCGGGCGGCAGGAACGCATAGCCGCCGGATGTCATGTGGTGGGTCTCGCCATTCACACGCAGGGTCGCAGTGCCCTCGACGATGAACAACACGCCCTCGGCCCCATCGTCACTCTCGGGCCGGTCAGAACCACCATCCGGGGCGACTTCCATGATATACTGCGAAAACGTCTCGGCAAATCCGCTAAGCGGGCGCGAAAGCACCCACAGGCGGGTGCCCTCCCAGAACGGCAAAAAGCTGGTGACGATATCGCGCATCGTACCCTTGGGAATGACCGCATAGGCGTCGGTGAACACCGCGCGGTCTGTCAGCAACTGATCCTGGCCCGGATGCCCGCCGGTGGGGGCGTAATATTTCGCTGACATTTCTGTCTCCTCTTTGTGACTTAGGCAGTATCTGCCTGCGCAGGCCCGCAGACCATCCGCAAAAGCACACAGCACCTTCTCGTTTGCTTTGACAGTAACCGCGCTGCCTAACCGTCAGACGCCGCCCGCACCCAAGCAACGATCCGTCGGCGCGCCTCTTCGTCCATCTGCACCGCATTGGGCGGTGGCATCGCGTGGCTTAGCCCCGCTTGGAGGTAAATTTGAGAAGCATGGCGCGCCACATCGCTTTCGGTCTCCAGCACGACACCGTTGGGCGGCCATCGCAGCCCTTGCCAGACCGGTTCGCGGGCATGACACATCGAACAGTTGGAAATCACCACGTCATAGGCCTCCCCAAACCCTTCTGCCGAGACAAAGCGCTGCTCGGTCCGGGTCAAAGTACGCGCCTCGGCCTCTTCATAGGTATCGTTCACGGCTGTGGTCGACAGCCATGCGATCACGAGAAACAGGATCACCGTCACGCCCCACGTCCAATGCGGCCCCTTGCCGGTGGCGTGCATCGTGTTGAAATAATACCGGATCGTTACTCCCGTCAGGAACACGAGGCTGGCGATGATCCAAGAATATTCGGTCGCAAACGACAGCGGGTAGTGCGTCGACAGCATCAGAAACACGACCGGCAGCGTCAGATAGTTGTTGTGCGTCGAGCGCAGCTTGGCGATCTTGCCATATTTCGGATCGGGGGTGCGGCCCTCTCTAAGGTCTTTGACCACGATGCGCTGGTTCGGCATGATGATGAAAAACACGTTGGCCGTCATGATCGTGGCCGTAAACGCCCCCAGATGCAGCAGCGCCGCGCGTCCGGTGAATATCTGGTTATAGCCCCACGACACCGCCACGAGGATCACGAACAATAGCAGCATCAACACCGTCGGCGTCTCGCCCAGTTTCGATTTGCACATCAGATCGTAGAGAATCCAGCCGATGGTCAGCGACCCGCCAGAGATCACGATGCCCTGCCAAAGCGCCAGATCGGCCTTGGTCGGATCCAGCAAAAACAGCTCTCCACCGACCCAATAGACGATCATCAGAAGCGCCGCCCCCGACACCCATGTGATGTAGCTTTGCCATTTGTGCCAGATCAGATGCTCAGGCATGTACTCGGGCGCGACCATGTATTTCTGGATGTGGTAGAATCCGCCGCCATGCACCTGCCATTCTTCGCCATTGACGCCCGCGGGCATCTCGGGTGCCTTTTTCAGCCCCAGATCAAGTGCGATGAAAAAGAACGACGCACCGATCCAGGCCATCGCGGTGATGACGTGTAACCAGCGCACCGCGAACGCGGCCCAGTCCCACAAGACGGCCAGATCATACATGGCGATACTCCCTCGATTCCCGTTTCACGCCACTCTAGGCCCTTGCGCATTCTTCTGGTATTGTCACAAAATACCAAGCAGCATCAAAAAAATCAGAACAATGTCCTATCTCGATAATATCCGTACTTTCGTGCGTGTCTATGAATTGGGCAGCATGTCCGCCGCAGGGCGCGATTTGCGGATTTCTCCGGCGGTGACCTCTTCGCGGATTTCCCAGCTTGAGGATCATCTGAGCGTGCGCCTGTTCCAGCGCACCACCCGCAGCCTGACGCCCACCGAACAGGGCAAGGCGTTCTATGGCGGTGCCTGCGAAATCCTCGAATCCGTAGACAACGCCGAGGCGCAGGTGGTGTCGATCACCGACAACCCCAAAGGCGCGCTGTTCGTCGCGGCCCCCTTGGGGGTCGGGCGACGGCTGATCGCACCGCTGGTCCCTGCGTTTCTCAAGACCTACCCGGACGTCTCGGTGCGCCTACGCCTGACCGACCGCAAGGTGGACCTGACGACCGAAGGGCTGGATCTGGCGTTTTTCCTCGGCCAGCCTCAGGACAGCAACCTGCGCATCCGCAAGATTGCCGACGTCGAACGCGTGCTTTGCGCAGCACCGGAATACATCGCGCAGCGTGGAAATCCGGCTTCGGGCGACGCGCTGGTGGGCGACCGGCACGAATGCCTGAACCTGCGCTTTCCCGGCGCACCCGAGTTTCAGTGGCGACTGGTCACACCCGACGGGCCGAAACGCTTTGCCGTCACGGGGCGGTTCGAGTCCGATGACGGTGACGTGCTGACCGACTGGGCGCTGGCGGGCCAGGGCATCGTGATGAAACCGATTTTCGAGGTGGCAGATCATTTGCGCAGCGGTCGGCTGATACCCGTCTCCACACAGACACCGCCCGAACCGATTCAGATGGCGTGTCTGTTCACCCATCGCAAGCGCCAGGACCCGAAAACGCGTCTGTTCATGGATTTTGTCATCGACCGCATCGGCAAGGTGGTCGGCAACAGCGAAGAGTTTTAGTGTTTGCCCACTGACAGAGGGCTGCGTGATCGACGGCTAAGCATCGCACACAAAAGGCTGCTTACAGGATTTTTTGATAATGTCCGGCGCTGTTTTCAACTACACCAAAACCAACCCGACCAAAGGAGCACCCAATGACCCGCTATCCCCGTGACATGACCGGCCATGGTGCCAATCCGCCCGCCGCCAACTGGCCGAACGGGGCCAAGATCGCCGTTCAAATCGTGCTGAACTACGAAGAAGGCGGCGAAAACAACGTGCTGCATGGCGATGCTGCCTCCGAGGCGTTCCTGTCCGAGATCACCGGCGCGCAGCCCTGGGTTGGGCAGCGACACTGGAACATGGAAACCATCTATGAGTACGGCGCGCGCGCAGGATTCTGGCGATTGCACCGGTTGCTGGGTGACCTGCCGCTTACTGTCTATGGCGTTGCCACCGCGCTGGCCCGTGCGCCCGAACAGGTCAAGGCGATGCAATCCGCAGGCTGGGAAATCGCCAGTCACGGCCTGAAATGGGTCGAACACAAGGAAATGCCCGAGGATGAGGAACGCGCCCAGATCGCCGAAGCCATCCGCCTGCACAGCGAAGTCACCGGCACCGCGCCGCGCGGCTGGTACACGGGGCGTTGTTCGATGAACACCAACCGGCTGGCGGCTGAAACCGGCCAGTTCGCCTATCTTGCCGACAGCTACGCCGACGACCTGCCCTATTGGGAACAGTTCGACGGACGCGATCAGCTGATCGTTCCCTATACGATGGATTGCAACGACATGCGCTTTGCCATTCAGGCGGGCTTTACCAACGGGGCCCAGTTCGAAAGCTATCTGATCGACAGCTTTGACCAGCTTTACGCCGAGGGCGAAGAGGGTGCCCCCAAGATGCTGTCGATCGGGCTGCATTGCCGTCTTGCGGGCCGACCCGGCCGTGCGGCGGCGCTGCGCCGGGCCATCGCATACATGAAATCACACGAGGGCGTATGGTTCGCCACCCGTCTTCAGATCGCTGAACACTGGGCCTGCGTACATCCCCCCGAAGCGTTCGAGCGCCCGTCAGAGATGACCCGCGACCGCTTTGTCGAAGCATACGGAGGCGTGTTCGAGCACAGCCCGTGGATCGCAAAAGGCGCACACGCGCTTGAACTGGGCCGCACCCACGACACCGCCACGGGCGTGCATCAGACATTGGCCCGCATCTTTCGCTCGGCCAGCGAAGACAGTCGGCTGGACGTGCTGAAAGCACACCCCGATCTGGCTGGAAAACTGGCCTCGGCCAAACGCCTGACAGCCGAGTCTTCCGCCGAACAGGCTTCCGTAGGGCTGGACGCACTGACGGACGACGAGCGCGCGACTTTCACAAAACTCAACAATGCCTATACCGCCAGGTTCGGCTTTCCCTTCATCATCGCGGTACGCGACAACACCAAGGCGTCGATCATGGAGGCCTTCAAGCGCCGCGTCGAAAACGACCGCGACACCGAATTTTCTGAAGCCTGCGCCCAAGTCGAACGCATCGCGGAACTGCGCCTGATCGAGAAGTTCGCGACATGAAAACGCTGAAGCTGGAACCGCTCACCGCCGAAGCCTTCGCCCCATTCGG
>JAGXHE010000104.1 GCA_024636445.1 Sulfitobacter sp. | reverse complement strand
TACGAGGTCGAATACGAACGCGCGTTCCGTCCCGCATGGATCGATGTGCCGCTGAAGGGCCTTCTGCAAATCGTGGAGAAAGCATGACCAGACCTGATGACGCAACCTGCGAAGCCATCGTCCGCGGCAGGCTCTCCGACCCTTTTGCGACGCTTGGCATGCACGGCACCCCGCCCGCGATCACCGTCTTTGCGCCGGATGCGGGCGAAGTAACCGTTCTGGACGCCAAGGGCAAACCGCTTGGCGCAATGGAGAAAATCCACGACGAAGGCGTGTATCATCTTGCCTTTCCCAAAAAGCGCAAACCCTTCGCCTACCGTCTGAAATGCCAGGCGGGCGAACACGAATGGGATCGCGACGACCCCTACCGTTTCGACCCTGTATTAGGCGAAATGGACGAATACCTGCTGGCCGAAGGGCGCCATGAAGAGCTTTGGACCTGCCTTGGCAGCCATCCAAAGGTGCACGAGGGCGCAGAAGGTACCGCATTTGCGGTCTGGGCCCCGAATGCACGGCGGGTCAGCGTGGTAGGCGACTTCAACGCCTGGGACGGCCGCCGCAATCCGATGCGCCGCCGGATGGGCGGCGGGTTGTGGGAACTGTTCATCCCCGACATCGGACCCGGCACACTCTACAAATACGAAATCCTCAGCGCATATGGCGATGTGCTGCCGCTCAAGGCGGACCCGGTCGCGTTCCAGATGGAAAACGCACCCGGCACCGCGTCCATTGTCGCGTCGGATGCCAAGCCAACCTGGACCGACGACGCGTGGATGAAGCAAGCGCAGCGCGACCTGCGCGATCAGCCGGTTTCGATCTACGAAGTCCACTTGGGCTCTTGGAAACGCGGCGATGGCGATCGGGCGCTGTCCTATACAGAGGTCGGCCCGCTTCTGGCCGACTACGTGAAGGACATGGGCTTTACCCACGTCGAGTTCCTGCCGCTGTCAGAACACCCCTACACGCCCTCATGGGGCTATCAGCCCATCGGTCTTTTCGCCCCGACATCGCGCTTTGGCGACCCGAAGGATTTCGCGGCGATGGTCGACCACCTGCACAGCCAAGGTATCGGTGTGATCATGGACTGGGTGCCCGCGCACTTTCCATCCGACGCTCACGGGCTTGCGCGTTTCGACGGCACGGCGCTTTACGAACACGAAGACCCGCGCATGGGATTTCACAAGGACTGGAACACGCTGATCTACAACTTCGGCCGCTCGGAAGTGTCCAATTTCCTGCGTGGCTCCGCGCTCTATTGGCTGCGAGAACTGCACGTCGATGCGCTGCGGGTCGATGCGGTGGCCTCAATGCTCTACCTCGACTATTCGCGCAACGACGGCGAATGGCTGCCCAACCGTCTGGGTGGACGCGAGAACCTCGAAGCCATTGATTTCCTGCGCGACGTGAACACCCAGGTGAACGCGCGCAGCCACGGCGTGACCATCGCAGAGGAATCCACGGCCTTTCCCGGCGTGTCGCGCCCCGTGGATCAGGACGGGCTGGGCTTCAATTTCAAATGGAACATGGGATGGATGCACGACACTTTGGAGTATATCTCCGAAGATCCGATCAACCGGCAGTGGCATCATGACAAGATGACGTTCGGCCTGCACTATGCCTTCAGCGAAAACTTTGTGCTGCCGATCAGCCATGACGAGGTGGTCCATGGCAAAGGGTCGCTGCTGGGCAAGATGCCGGGCGACGATTGGCAACGCTTTGCGAACCTGCGGGCCTATCTGGGCTGGATGTGGACGCATCCGGGCAAAAAACTGCTCTTTATGGGCTGCGAATTCGGGCAGGAGCGCGAATGGTCCCACGACCGCTCGCTGGACTGGCATCTGCTGGATGATCCCCGCCACGGCGGGCTGCAACGTCTGGTGCGTGATCTGAACGCTGTTTATCGCGACAACCCGGCGCTGCACGCCCGCGATTGCGCGCCCGAAGGGTTTCAGTGGATCGACGGCGGCAATGCCGAAAACAACGTCTTTTCCTTCCTGCGACTGGGCAAGGACGGCGATCCGCCCGTCGCGGTGATCTGCAACATGGCCCCTGTCCTGCGCGAGGATTTCCGCGTCGGGCTGCCTACCAAAGGCCGCTGGCGCGAAGCCCTGAATTCGGACGCCACGGACTACGGTGGAACCGGATCAGGCAACGGGGGTTCTGTCACAGCGGACGGCCAGGGCTGGCACGGCCAGCCCGTGTCTGCCTCTCTGACCCTGCCGCCGCTTGCGACCGTGATCCTGACACTTGAAAACTGAGGCACCTGCCATGTTATCCGAATATCGAGTAGAGGCCGGGATCGGGTCACGTCGTGGCGCCATCTGGGACGGGGCGGGGACGAATTTCGCCCTGTTTTCCGCCAATGCAACCAAGGTGGAATTGTGCCTGTTCAACGCGAACGGCACCCGCGAGATCGCGCGGATACCGCTGCCTGAAAACACCCACCAGATCTGGCATGGCTACCTGCCCGAGGTGCGGCCCGGACAGCTTTACGGCTACCGTGTCCACGGACCTTATGCGCCCGAAGAAGGGCACCGCTTCAACCCCAACAAGCTGCTGCTCGACCCCTATTCGCGCGCGCATAAGGGCGAGCTGCACTGGCATGACGCGCTGTTCGGTTACAAGATCGGGCACCGCAAGGAAGACCTGAGCTTTGACCGCCGCGACAGCGCGCGGCTGATGCCCAAATGCGTGGTCACGCCCGACGCGGCCACCTGGGGCGAGGACGTGCGCCCGCGCACACCGTGGAACCGCACGATCATCTACGAGGCCCATGTCGGCGGCATGACCATGGGCGCGCCGCATGTCGAAGAGCATATGCGCGGCACCTTCGAAGGGCTGGCCGAACCGGGCACGATCAAACATCTTAAACGCCTCGGCGTCACTGCCGTCGAGCTGTTGCCGATCCATGCCTTTCACGATGACCGGCACCTGCTTGAAAAGGGGCTGGTCAACTGGTGGGGCTACAATACCAACAGCTTTTTCGCGCCCGCAAACCGCTATCTGGTCCAGCAAGGCGCGCTGGACGAATTCCGCCTGATGGTCCGCCGTCTGCACGATGCGGGGATCGAGGTGATACTGGACGTCGTCTACAACCACACATCCGAAGGCAACCAGCTGGGGCCGACCCTGTCGTTCCGGGGCATCGACAACGCCTCCTACTACCTGCTGGATGACAACCCGCGGTACTGTTTCGACACCACCGGCACGGGCAACACTCTGAACCTGGAGAACAGCCGGGTCATGCAGATGGTGATGGATTCGCTGCGATACTGGGTCGAAGATTGCCATATCGACGGCTTTCGGTTCGATCTGACCACCACGCTGGGGCGGCGTCGCGATTTCTTCGATCCCGCGAACCCGTTCCTGACAGCAGTGCGCCAAGACCCGGTGCTCAGCCACGTCAAACTGATCGCAGAGCCTTGGGATACCGGCAATGACGGCTATCAGCTGGGCAACTTCCCCCCCGGCTGGGCGGAATGGAACGACACCTACCGCGACACTGTACGGGGCTTCTGGAAGGGTGACGCAGGTCAGGCGCCCGAAATGGCCGACCGCCTGCTGGGGTCTGCGTCGAAGTTCGAACATGATGGCCGTCGGTCGTGGACATCGGTGAACTTCATCACCGCCCATGACGGCTTTACGCTGGCCGATCTGGTGTCCTACAATGACAAGCACAACGAGGATAACCGCGAGGATAACCGCGACGGTCATTCGAACGACTACTCCTGGAACCATGGCGCCGAAGGCCCGACAGACGATCCCGAGATCAACGCCCTGCGCGACCGGCAGCGCCGCAATATCATGGCGACGCTGATGCTGTCGCAAGGCACGCCGATGATCCTGATGGGCGACGAGAACGGGCGCAGCCAGAACGGCAACAACAACGCCTATTGCCAGCCGACCGAAATCAACTGGTTCGACTGGACCCAGGACGGAGACCCGTTCGTCGACTTCGTGCGGGGGCTGATCGCGGTCCGCGCCTCGCGGCCCATATTGACATCGCCCCGGTTCCTGCACGCGACGAGTGATAATCCCGAAGGTCGCCATGTGACCTGGCACCGCCTGCGCGGCGGAGAGATTGAACCCGAAGAATGGGAAGACCCCGAACGCCGCGCCATTGCGCTCAGCTATCACGGGGCCGACGACACCGCGCTGTTTCTGGTGATGAACGCCGACGCAGACCCGCGCGAGGTCAAACTCCCCGAGGGGCGCTGGCGGCATCTGGTCTCTACCAAGGACAATGCCGCAGCCCCCGAAGGTTTCGGCGGGCCGGTCGAAGCCGCATTCGAGATCGACGGACGCGCGCTGGTTCTGCTGGAGGCGCTGCCATGACCGATATGCCATCCTGGGGCGCTGTCCCGACCCCGTCCGGCACCCGCTTTCGCCTTTGGGCGCCTGATGCCGACGCCATGTCGCTGTCCTTGCCCGACGGCGAACACGCGATGAACGCCACTGGCGACGGCTGGTTCGAGCTGACCACCAAAGCGCCGGAAGGCACCGAATATACATATCGTCTGCCCGACGGGCACCGCGTGCCGGACCCTGCCGCGCGGCTGCAAAAGGGCACGGTCCATGGCCCAAGTGTGGTGGCCTCCACCAGCCACGACTGGCAGCATGACCGTCCCGAAAAAGGCTGGCACGAGGCCGTGATCTACGAATGTCACATCGGCACGTTCACACCCGAAGGGACCTACAAGGCCGCGATGGACAAGCTGCCCCACCTTGCCGATCTGGGCATCACCGTGCTGGAAATCATGCCCGTCGGCCAATTCGGCGGTGATCGTGGCTGGGGCTATGACGGTGTCCTGCCCTACGCGCCGCATCCGGCCTATGGCACGCCGCAAGAGCTGCGCGCCCTGATCGACCTGGCCCATGCGCACGGGATCATGGTGCTGCTGGACGTGGTCTATAACCACTTCGGGCCTGACGGAAATTACCTGCACATGTACGCATCGCGGTTTTTCGATGCTGACCGGCAGACGCCCTGGGGGGCCGGCATCGACTTTGCCGCCGCTCCGGTGCGCCGGTTTTTCATCGAGAACGCGCTCTACTGGATACGCGCGTTCAATCTCGACGGGCTGCGGCTCGACGCTATTGATCAGGTGCGCGACCCCGCATCCGACCCCGAGTTCCTGATCGAACTGGCCCGCGAGATACGCACGACTGTCGACCGGCCCGTGCATCTGACGACCGAAGACAACCGCAACGTCACGCATCTGCACGAACGCGACGGCCCCCGCACGCCGCTGATGACCGCCGAATGGAACGACGACTGGCACAATGCGGCCCACGTCCTGCTGACCAGCGAAACCGAAGGCTATTACGATGCCTATGCCGACGACCCCACGGGGCTGTTGAAGCGCGCGATGGCCCAAGGGTTCGCCACCAAGGGCGCGGGGGGCAAGGGCACGTCCTCGGCCCATTTGCCGCCAGATGTCTTTATCAACTTTTTGCAAGACCACGATCAGGTCGGCAACCGCGCCAGAGGCGAGCGGCTGACCATGCTGGCCAATGCTCAGCAGTTGCAGGTCATGCAGGCGATCCTGCTGTTGTCACCGCATATTCCGATGGTCTTCATGGGCGACGAATGGGACGAGACGAACCCGTTCCTGTTCTTTGCAGGCTTCGAGGGCGATCTGGCCAGGGCCGTGACCGAAGGTCGGCGGCGCGAGTTTGAACATTTTGGCAGCTTTTCATCCGACAACGTGCCCGACCCGATCGACCCGCAGACGTTTGAACGCAGCCGCATCGACTGGTCAAAGACGCAAACCACGCCCGGTCGCGCCGCATTGTCACATTTTCACGAACTGCTGACGCTGCGCCGTGACAGGATCGTGCCGATGATACCGGGCACGGGGCCCGATTGCGGCAGGGTACTTGATGCGCCCGACATGTGCTTCGCAGTCGATTGGCATCTGGGCGGCGGGGTGTTGTCGTTGCGCGCAAACCTGTCGGACAGGGAGGTGGACCTGCCCCCGGCAAATGGCGAACGCGTCTATACCAGCCGCGATGCCCCCGGTGCCGCCCCTTCGGCTGCGTTCTGGATCTTATGAAACGCCTGGCCCGACATCACGGCGTAACGCTGGAATTTGATGGCCGAAAGGTGCCGCAGGCTACCCTGCGCCTGATCCTCGCCGGATTGGGTCAGGACATCGACGGCGCGCCGACAGGCCCCGCCGCGCCCGAGCGGATCAGCGTGCCCGACGACGCCGTCTGCTATCTTCCGCCTTCGCTGAAGGATGCGCCCGGTTGGGGCATCTTTTGCCAGCTTTACGAAATCCGCTCGGACCGCTCATGGGGGATCGGGGACTTTGCCGACCTCGCCGAGCTTGCCCGCATCTGCGGCGCGGCGGGCGCTGATTTTCTGGGCATAAACCCTGTCCATGCCCTGTTCACCGCAACCCCCGAGCGGGCCTCGCCGTTTTCGCCGTCAAGCCGACGTTTTCTCAACCCACTCTACATCGCACCCGACCTGTTGGGCGCCTCGCGTCCTGCGATCAAGGACGGTGATACCGTGGATTACACTGCTGTTGCACACTCCAAGCTGATCGCGTTGCGCCATATCTTTGACGGGTTCGGCACCGATCCCGCGTTCACAGACTTCATCGACGAAGGCGGCGAAGCCCTGCAATTGCACGGTCTGTTCGAGGCGCTAAGCCACGCCCACGCCCAAACCCGTGCCCAAACCCATGGCGGCGGCTGGCACGATTGGCCCGCGCCGTTCCAAGACCCCAAATCGCCCGAAGTCGCAGAGTTCGCCGACGAGAATGCCGCCGAGGTCCGGTTTCATCTCTGGCTGCAATGGGTCGCACGGTCCCAGCTTCACGACGCGCAGCAGGCCGCGAAGGACGCGGGCATGCGTCTGGGTCTCTATCTTGACCTTGCCGTGGGCGAAGCGCTCGACGGATCGGCCACATGGTCGGGTGCCGCCGTGGCGCTTCCCGGTCTGACCGTGGGTGCGCCACCGGATGTCTTCAGCGAGAATGGCCAGAACTGGCAGCTCGCCGCCCCCTCGCCCGTTGCCCTGCGCGAGACGGATTTCGCCCCGCTGCGCGACGTGATCACGGCACAACTCAGCGATGCGGGTGCGCTTCGGATCGACCACGCGATGGCGCTTTGGCAGTTGTATCTGATCCCCGAAGGGCAATCCGCCGCGCAGGGCACGCACCTGCGCTATCCCCTGCCCCAGATGCTGCAAGTGCTCGCCCGTGCCTCCCGAAACGCCGAAGCCGTGGTGATCGGCGAAGATCTGGGTTTTGTCCCCGACGGCTTTCGCGCAGCGATGGAAACGGCGCAGATCCTGTCCTACCGGATTGTGTATTTCGAACAGTCCAAGGACGGCTTCAACAGCGCGGACACCTATCCCGAAATGGCCATGGCGTGTCTGTCGACACACGACCTGCCCCCGCTTGCCGGTTGGTGGGAGGGCATCGACATCAAGCTGCGCGAGCAAAACGGGCTGGTCTCGCCCAAGGCCAGCGTTGAGCACCGCAAGCACCGCACGTGGGAACGCACGCATCTGGCGCGCGCGCTTGGGCTGACTTCGCCCGATCCCGACAGTTTGCTTGACGCCGCCCACCGATTTATCGCGCAGACCCCATCGCTGCTGGCCGGGGTGCGTCTGGCCGACCTTGTCGGGCCTGCGCGCCCGACCAACCTGCCCGGCGTGACCGACGCCTATCCAAACTGGCGGCCACGGTCACCGACGCGGATCGAGGATGTAGCCGAGCATCCGACCTTTGCCCGCATCACGCGCATCATGCGCGACGCACGCCCCAGACCCGGACGGGGGCCACGATGAAGATACCAACCGCCACCTACCGCCTGCAATTGCGCGAAGGCATGGACTTTGCGAAGGCTGCGCAGCTGGTGCCCTACCTGCGCGATCTGGGCATTTCGCATCTTTATCTTTCGCCGATCTTCGCCGCCGCACCCGGCTCTACGCATGGCTATGACGTGACCGACCCCAATGAGGTCGAGCCCTCTCTCGGTGGACGCAAAGGGCTGAATGCGCTGTCGGACGCACTGCACAAAGCCGGTCTTGGCCTCGTTCTCGACATCGTTCCGAACCACATGGCGTTCACGGTTCACACTCCCTGGCTTGCGGACATTCTGCGCCATGGTCGCCAAAGCCGGTACGCGGATCATTTTGATATCGACTGGCCCGCGGGGCGTCTGCGCCTGCCCTGGCTCGGCGCGCCCTTCGCGGATCTTGCGGCCTCTGGCGATATCACCATCGAGGGCGACGAGATGGCAGCGCCCGGTCTTCGGCTGCCGCTGGCCACGCCTGCCAAATCGGATGTCTGCGCCACGCACGACGCCCAGCCGTGGCACCTGACCCACTGGCGGACCGAAGCCGCCGCGATCAGTCACCGTCGGTTTTTCACCGTCACCGGCCTGATCGGGGTTCGGGTCGAAGAGCAGGCGGTGTTCGACGACATGCACAGACTGACCTTCGAGCTGGTCGAAACCGGCGTGGCCGACGCGCTGCGGGTGGATCATGTCGACGGGCTGTCCGATCCGGCAGAGTACCTGAACCGTTTGCGCGACCGCCTGCCCGACACGCCCATCTGGGTCGAAAAGATCCTGACCGGCGACGAACCCCTGCCCGATTGGCCGGTAGAGGGCACGACCGGCTATGTCGCGGCGCGCGCAATCGCACGGCTGCTGACCGATGCGACAGGTGCTGCACAACTGGCCGAAGGGTGGCCCCCCTTCGATGAAATCCGCGATGACGCAAAGACCCAGATCATCACGACCGAACTTCAGGCCGAGCTTGAGCGTTTGACCGATCTGGCCGCTCGCGCCGGGTCCGATCACGAATGGGGCCGGGCATCGTGGCGGCAGGCGATCCTTGCCTACGTGCGGGCCTTTCCGCGCTATCGCACCTACACGACAGCCAATCAGGTGAATGAGGTTGACGCGGCCCTAATCAAAGACACAGCCGCCCGTGCCGCGCAACACCGGCCGGTGCCGACGGCCTTGCGCGACTTTGCCGACCTGTTGCTGGACACAGCGCACGCCGAACTGCGTTTGCGCCTGCAACAACTGACTGGCGCGGCCATCGCCAAGGCGCAGGAGGATACCGCGTTTTACCGCTGGACGCCGTTGCTTTCGGCCAATGAAGTGGGCGCGGAACCTGACGCGCCTGCGATGGATGTGGCGGCCTTTCACGCAGCGATGCAGCGGCGGCAAGCCGACATGCCGCACGGGCTGACCCTGACTTCAAGCCACGACACCAAACGGTCAGAGGATGCGCGGATGCGGATCGCAGCCATTTCGCATGATCCGGGCGTAGCCGAAGCCCTGATGGCGCGGGTGCCTGACATTGCGCACCCCTGGCGCTGGTATCTGGCGCAATCGGCCTTTGCCGCCGCACCCGATGGATCGCTGCCCGACAGGCTGGCGGCGCATCTGGAAAAGGCGATGCGCGAGGCCAAGCGCGATACCTTCTGGACCGATCCGGTCGATGCGTTTGAACGACCCATTCTGGACGCCGCCCGCTCTGTCGGTGAAGATTTTGCACAGACCGACACATTCGCCGGGCTCCTCAGGCGGGCCGGGAACCTCGCGCTGGCCCAATGTGCGCTGAAACTGTTCATGCCCGGTGTGCCCGACATTTACCAAGGCACCGAAATCGGCAGCTATCGTCTGACCGATCCCGACAACCGTGCCGCCGTGGACTGGTCGCAGCTTTCGCAACTGGCATCGGGAGAAGAGACGGGCACGCTGTTTGATCGTACAAAATTCGACCTGACGCGTACAGTATTGCACCTGCGCCGCGACGCGCCCGACGCTTTCACGGGCCCTTGGCAACCACTGGATGCCCCCGAAGGAGAGCTGCGCGCGGCGCGCGGGCCGTTCGTCCTGCACATCTCGACGCGTGGCAAAATGCTGTCCCGGACGGGCGATGCGCTTTGGCCCGCGACGTCTGACCCGACGAGCGTGCGGGTCACCCACGCGCCCTAGACGCACTTCACGCGCCCTTATCGCTTTGGTTTTTCACCTTCTGGGGGAGTTCTGATCTTTGTATTGCTTGTCCATCGGCATCCGTTTTCATCGGCCGCCTTTGGATCGTTTGGCATGGGAAACGCTTTCTCTGTCATTCTTGATGAACTCGTACTTTTAACAGCCGATCCTGCCAAATGTTTCCGCTTGGGTACTGCCGAATGACCCCGCCACACCGCGCGATCTGGTGCGCCTGCTTGCCAATGACCTCGACGGGTGCAGTACAACCGAGTTGGATCAACCGTGCCGATCAGATCAGCCGTCGCTGTTCCCTCCATCGGCCTGTTTAGGAGCAAGCGAGGGGTATTGGAACTTAGAATCAAACTTCTCATGTTCTGGCTGATGGCTGCGCCCGACTTCGCGGAACATTCAGGGTTAAACTGTTCATAAGCCGAGTTTATCCTCCATTTTTTACCTCGCAGACGCACATCCACAGATAGAAAATTCTACTTTTTAACCACCGTAGCGATAATAACTGTCTCAATTGGGGTTTTAGAAATAATTGCCTTTCCAGTGCACCAGACTTGTGAGATCAAGGTTTCCGTAACCAGTTTCCTGTTAGACGTTTTTTATTAATTTATATCCTTCGTTAAGGGTTCGGTCGGAGCCTCTCACACCTTTCTTATGAGCAGGCGCACGTCAGCCCTTCACCTGAGCGAGGAGAAGGATATACGCGGCGCGTGAACTGAAAGAAGGACTGAATGGTTTCGATGATAGGACATTTTGCACACAAGATAGCACGGTTGCGCTGTCTGTTTGGCGTGCATAGCTGGCGGCAAAGCAAAAGCATGCCTGAGAAGGTTTGCCGAACCTGCCGCAAGCGGCGCGGTGATTACTCATGAAACCAATCAAGCCAGGTTATACATCGTAGGGTCAGACTGCGAAGGTAACTGCTGTCATATTAGTGGCCAACAGCGCCGCTAAAACCAAGCTACATTTCGAATGTTCAATGTTCAGATTTCAGTAACTTGAAATATTGGGGGAGAATTTTCCCCAATAAGAAAGTATTGCGCCTGAACTCTGACACTTTCCTGAAACCGTCGCGTGGGGGATATATTGTTTCACTGCATATCGTAATCTTATACATGCAGGCTGGAATTCAGAAGTTTCCACTTTCAGTTGATACCAATCCCACAACTAATACCCCCACATTCACGCTATTGTTCAGGGTTTAATCCCCTGACGGTTCATCTTGGCGTTCAACGTCCGGCGCGGGATGCCCAGTTGTGCCGCGGCGCGGGCGGTGTTTCCGCGGCACTGGTCAAGCACGCGCATGATCTCCAACGCTTCGAAACGCGCCACGCGATCCTTCAGCGTGCCTTTTGCAGCCAGATCGCCGGTGCGCGTGACACCATCCAGCCCCAGTATCCGCCGGTGCGCTGCCTGCCGCAGTTGATGGGCGTTGCCGGGCCAATCGTGGTTTTGCAGCGCCTTGCGTTCGGCAAATGTAATCTCGGGCACCGGCACGCCGTGGCGTATCGCGGCCTGCGTCATGAAATGGACGAACAGAACCGGGATATCAGGCGCGATCTGGCGCAAGGGCGGCAGCTGAATCTCAACCCCGGCCAGCCGATAATACAGATCCTGACGAAAGGCCCCCTGGGCGATCAACTCCTTCAGATCTTCGCTGGCCGACGCCACGACCCGCAGATCGACGTCAAGCGGAACCTGCCCGCCGACCGGCTCGATCTGGCGCGATTGCAGCAGGCGCAGCAGCAGCGGCTGCAACTCAAGAGGCATCACATCAATCTGGTCGAGAAACAGCGTGCCGCCCTCGGCAAGGCCCACGCGCCCCGGCTGCAAGGTACCCGCAGCATCAATGCGTCCGAACAGATCGGCTGCAAATCCGCTGTTCGGCAAGGCCGCGCAATTGATCGTGACAAACGGCCCGCTGCGCCCGGACTGCGTGTGAAGACTGCGCGCGGCAAGCTCTTTGCCGGTGCCGGTTTCCCCTTGCAGGATCACATCGACAGGAAGGCCCGCAATGTCGGCCAGTCTCTGACGCACGGCGGTGATGGCAGTGGTTTCCCCGATCAGATGCGCCCCCTCGATCTTCAGGCGATGGCGCAGCATCTTGTTTTCCGCGCGCAGACGCCCGGCAACAAGGCTGCGCTCGACCACAGTCAGAAGATGATCGGCGTCATAGGGCTTTTCCATGAAATCCTGAGCACCGCGCTGCATCGCGCGCACCGCCTGCGCGACATCGCCGTGCCCGGTCAGCAGCACCATCGGCACGTCTGCATCCACGGCACGGACAGCCTCCAGCAACCCGATGCCGTCAAGACCGGGCATACGAAGATCCGACAGGATCAGATCAGGCAGCGGCCCGCCAAGCGCGTCACGTGCGGCAATGCCCCCTGACAGTTCAACCGGAGTATGGCCTGCCGCTGCGATCAGATCGCACAGGCTTTCGCGGTGGTCATCGTCATCATCGACCACCCAGATATCGGCGCGTATCATGCGGCGGTCTTTCGGCTGCGCGCCTCGGCGCGGGGCAGCGTGACGGTCGCACAGGTGCCCTCGCCCACGATTGCGTCGTAGTGCAGCGTGCCGTGAAAGTCCTCGACGATGGTCTGGCTGATCGCCACGCCCAGACCCAGCCCCTCGCCGTCCTGTTTGCGGCTGAAGAACGGCTCGCCGATCTTGGTGATCGCTTCGGCGTCGAGCCCTATGCCATTGTCCTGCACGGTCACGATCACAGCATCGGCAGTAAACGTGCGCGACACCACGACATGCCCGGCCTCGCTGGTGATCACAGCGTCCAGCGCATTCAGCAGCAGGTTCACCAAGACCTGTTCCAGCCGGACCAGCCCGCCCATCACCGGGGGCGCTTCGCCTGAATAGTCACAGGTCAGCTTGACGCCGATGTCATCGGCGCGGTGGCGCACCAGTTCGATGGCGTTGTCTATGACGCGGTCCATGTTCACCGGCGACAAGGTGCCTGTGTCCTTGCGACTGAAGCTCTTGAGGTGTTTGATCGTCCGCAACATCCGCCGGATATGACCGCGCGTCGTTTCGATACGCTTTGCCGTACCGCGCTGATCCTGCGTTCCGCCAAGGGCAGCGGCGGCCAAAGTCGCCTCCATCGCGGCAAGCGGCTGGCTGATTTCGTGGACGATCGCAGCGGACATCCGGCCAAGCGCTGCCATCTTCTCGGAATGGATCAGCGCATCCTGGGCCCGGTTCAGTTCCGATTCCGCCGCGATTCGGGTCTCGATCTCGGCGGCCAGTTCGCGGGTACGGCGTTCAACCTGCTGCTCCAGCAGCCTGCTTTGCTGCAAACGCATGCTGATCAGCCGGCGCCGTTGCAAAAACGTCTGCACCAGCAGCGCCCCAGCAAGAGTGGTCAGCCCCAGGATCGCCGCAGTTGCCAGCGCTGTCAGTCGCGCGGCGGCAACCGGACTGGCCTGAATGACCTGCCAGTCTTCTTGTGACATGACCAGACGACGCACCAGCAGCGACCGCCCCGACAGGTCCACAGGCTGCACATCGGTCAGCGATGCACGACGTTCAGCCAAAAGGGCCTCTGCGGTGTCAAAATCGACACCTTCATACCGTCTGGTCACAGCGACCCGCTCACGCGCTTGCGCACCCAGAGAGAACAGCGGCCGGTAAAGCCAGTCAGGCTGGCCCGACAGGAATATGATACCATCCGCATCGGCAATGGCGGTATCGACAGCCGCCAGCCGCCATGTCGCCTGCAAAGGTGCTAGGTCAATTTTCACGACCAGAACGGCCGTCCCCCCGCCGCCAAGGTCCA
Organism: Sulfitobacter sp.; assembly: GCA_024636445.1. Lineage (GTDB taxonomy): Bacteria > Pseudomonadota > Alphaproteobacteria > Rhodobacterales > Rhodobacteraceae > Pseudosulfitobacter. Next base: position 817 of record JAGXHE010000104.1, on the reverse strand, counting down.
GACGCGAGGACAGAAAATATCCCGGACGCCCGGTCGTGACGCCAATCGCATAGAACCGACCGGTGCCAATCGCCATCGCGTCCCTAAAATAGGGCCGAAAGCTGTAATCGCTGCCGACAAAGCTGTCAGGCGTGTTCCAGTTGCTTGCTGCGATGGCGATGCCCGATTGGTCGAGCAAATAGAGCTGATCGGCGCCCGAAACCGCAGCAATAGTCTCCAGATACCGGTTTGCGGCGGCCACCGTTCCGGCACTCTGCGGTGTCGTGACCGCGCTGCTGATGCGAATGTCCTGCTCTGCAACCTCGGGCAGATAACGAAACCGGTCGATTTCCGTCTCGATAGAGCGCCGGGTCAGTGTCAGCGATTGGTCCAGCGTATCGGCAAGCCGCAGAATTTCGACACGGTACGCCACCACGCCCCCCAGCCCCGCGACCAACAGCGCAAGGCAGAGCATGAAGGAAAACGTGCGGATATGGCTGGTGCGGATCATGGACGTCAGTGTCGCACGGGATCGGTGCGTTTCACAGTCTGTGTTTTGCATGGTGCGACTTCGATGGGGTCCGCCCTGACAGTGCCAATCATCCGGCAAATGCCGTCGGCGCAAAGTGTCCAGCCCTCACCCGTGGCTCCGGATGACGCCAGCATCAGCCCAGGCACCTGCAGATGGCCGGTTGAAACCCACCAGCCATCTTTCAGAACGGCATCCGGTCCCGGCTCCATTCCCGCACCCGACCCCTTGAGGCGCGATCGGTCCAGTGTCAGCCCCTCATCGGTGACGGTCCAGTCTTCTTGCCATGTGACGTGTTCGACCGAGTGG
>JAGXHE010000012.1 GCA_024636445.1 Sulfitobacter sp. | reverse complement strand
GACACAGCACAGTTTGACGACGGCGTGTCCGCCCACTTTGCCCGCACCGAAGCGCGTTTCGACGACATCACCGAAGGCACCGAAAAACGCGTGGTCTGGGCCGGAGCGCCCGAGCAGAAAACCGAATGGTCGGTGCTCTATGTTCACGGGTTTTCGGCCACATCCGAAGAAATCCGACCCGTCCCCGACCGCGTGGCACAGGCCCTTGGCGCAAACCTGATCTACACCCGCCTTCAAGGGCACGGGCGTGGCAGCGCCGCGATGGGCGAGGCATCCGTCGCCGCTTGGATGGCGGATATGGCCGAAGGATTGGCCGCAGCCAAAGCCGTCGGTGACAAGGTGATCGTGATCGGCACCTCGACCGGCGCCACGCTGATCACCGCCGCACTGGCCAGCCCTGCGCAGATGGACCGCGTCGCGGGTGTCGTTCTGGTCTCGCCGAATTATGGCATCAACAATCCCTTTGCACCCGTGCTGACATGGCCTTTCGCGCGCACATGGGCGCCCTGGTTCGCGGGCGACACGATCAGCTTCACGCCCCGCAACCCCGCGCAGGCAAAATACTGGACGACCAGCTACCCATCCGTGGCGACCCTGCCGATGGGGGCGCTGGTCAAGGCGGCGGGCGCGCTGGATCATGCCCAATTCCGCACGCCCGCCCTGTTCTGGTATTCGGATCAGGATCAGGTGGTCGACCCCCAAGCGACCGACCAGATACGCCGCCAATGGGGCGCGGACACGGGCACAGATATTGGCGCAGATATGGGCGCAGATATGGGCACAGTCGCCACGCGGGCCTTCCCCAATCTGCAACCGGGCGATGACCCCAGCGCCCACGTGATCGCGGGCGATATCATGTCGCCCAGCCAGAACGACCTGATGGTCTCTGGCATACTTGGATGGATCAAGGAGACCCAATGATGGAACAACGGATCAGCCTGATCACCCTCGGCGTGCGCGATATTTCCGCACAAACCGCGTTTTACACCGCACTTGGCTGGAACGCGGTGGACAGCCCCGACGGCGTGGTGGCCTTTGACCTGATCGGGCAGACCTTGGGCCTATACCCGCTGGAAGACCTCGCGCGCGACATGGGGCTACCGCTCGACGCACTGGGGCACGGCGCGATCACTCTGGCCTATAACGTGCGCGAAAAGGCAGAGGTGGCCCCCCTGATGGCACGCGCCGAAGCAGCGGGTGCGCGTATCCTCAAACCCGCGCATGACGTGTTCTGGGGCGGGCACATCGGCTATTTCGCCGATCCCGAAGGCCACATCTGGGAAATCGCCCACAACCCCGCCGCACCGCTGGGATTAGATGGCGCGTTCCAGTGGAACGGCGCTGACTGATGCGTCCGCCCCGCAGCATGCGCGGGCTTGAGGCACTGGGCCGCGTGCGCCTGTCGCGCCATTTCTTCATGCGCGATTTTCTCTACTCCGAGATCGGCAGCCTGCACGGTATCCCCAACGTGCCCACCGATCCTGATCTGGCCATCGCAAACGGCCAAGCGCTGTGTACCGAACTGCTGGACCCGCTCACCGAAACCTTCGGGCGGCTGGCGATCCGGTCGGGGTATCGCTCGCCCGCGCTCAACCGTTTTGGCAACGAAAACGGGCTGAACTGCGCGCGCAATGACAACCCTATGGAATGTCACATCTGGGACAGGGCAGGCGGTGCGCAGGCCATCGCGGGCACGTCGCTGGCGATCCCGTGGTTTTCCGACCGCTACGCACAGGGGCGCGACTGGCGCGATCTGGCGTGGTGGCTGCACGACCATCTGCCCTATTCCGCGATCTGGTTTTTCCCAAGGCTCTGCGCGTTCAATCTGGACTGGCGGCCCGCACCGCTGCGCACGATCTCCAGCTATATAGCACCCAAAGGGATGCTGCTGCGCGCAGGCGATGTGCCGGACGAACCTGCGGCCATGCGCCGGGCCCGCTATGCGGATTTTCCACCGTATCGCGGGCTGTCCCTGCCGTAGAGCGAGGCATGTTTCCGCTTGCTACCGCTGGTGTTAACGCTTGTAGCAGTCCTGCGCATACGACATGTTGCGCCGCAAAAGCAGCAGAACAAACGCGAGACAGGCATGGCCGAACCTTTGGTTCTTATCCCCGGAATAATGTGCGACGCGCGGCTTTATGGCGCGCAGATCGCCGCCTTTTCCAACGAGATTTGCGTGACCATCGCCCCCGTGACCCAAGGTGAGCGGATCGAGGAAATCGCGTCGAACCTGCTGGACCAATTGCCCAAACGCTTTGCGATGGCGGGACTGGGCTTTGGTGCGATGGTCGCGATGGAAATTCTGCGCCGTGCTCCCGACCGCGTCAGCCGCATCGCGCTGATCTCGACCAATGCACAGGCCGATACGCCGCAGACCGCCGCCGCACGCGAAGCGTTGATCGTCGGTGCACGCTCGGGACGGTTGGACGAGGTGATGCGCACGCAATTGAAACCAGACTACCTCGCACCGGGAGCGCACCGCGCGACGGTGCTGACCGCGGTGTCCTCAATGGCGCAGACGCTGGGGGCAGAGGTGTTCGTGCGCCAGTCGCGCGCGATGCAACGGCGCCGCGACCAGCAAAGCACGCTGCGCAAGTGCAAGGTGCCGACGCTGGTGCTGTGCGGGGCGCATGACGTGCTGACACCTGTCAGGCATCACAGCTTCATTGCGGAGCTGATCGAATATGCAAAGCTGGTGGTGATCGAAGAGGCAGGGCATTTGCCGCCCTTGGAGCAGCCCGAGCAGACGACCGAGGCGCTGCGGGCGTGGATGAAGCAGCCGCTGGTTCTGCGCAGCTGAGAATGGCCCGACCCGGCAAAGGGTCGGACCTGTTTCAAGTGGTGCTATCTCAGGCCGCGTAGCCCAGTTTCGCCACGTGAATTTCAAACGTCGGGTGCATTTCGGCACCGATCACGTTCGACTTGTGGTGACGGTAGATCGAGCGCCAGTAGGGCTGAATGACCACGCCCTCGTCCTGCATGATCTTCTGGATCTTGGCCATGACCTCGCGGCGTTGATCGGCATCGGCGATGGCCAGAGCATCGGCGAGCAGCCCGTCGAACTCGGCGTTCGAGAACGCGGTTTCGTTCCATGCCTCGCCCGAACGGTAAGCCAGTGCCAGAACCTGCACGCCAAGCGGACGCTGCGCCCAGTCGGTCGTCGACAGCGGATACTTGATCCAGTCGTTCCAGAACGTCGCACCGGGAAGAATTGTGCGTTTGACGTTGATGCCCGCGTCGCGCAGCATCGCGGCGGCGGCGTCCGAGGTGTTCTTGCGCCATGTATCGTCGATCGAAATCAGATCATGCTCGAAGTCGGCCATGCCCGCTTCTTCCATCAACGCCTTGGCGGCTGCGGGATCGAAGACGGGGTCGGGCAGATCGGCGTATTCCGGGTGAAGCGGCGAGACGTGGTGGTTTTCCGCAACAAGACCGTTGTTCGAAAAGCCCAGTTCAAGCAGGATGGAATTGTCGATGGCCATCGCCAGAGCGCGGCGCACGCGGGCGTCGGCGTAGGGCTTCACGCCATCTATCTCGGCTTCCTGGTTCGCGCGGATCACGACGGTGTTGGCGGTGACCGCTTCGGATTTCTCCCAGCCGATCGAATCGAAGATCTCGATGAACTCGCCGATGGATTCGTACACCATATCGACCTCGTCCGCGTCCACGGCGGCCACGATGCTGGCCTGGTCGGTGCCAAAGTCCAGATACTCGATCCGGTCCAGATAGGCGCCTTCGCCCCACCAGGTGTGATCTTCGTTCTTGAGCAGAACAGCCTTCACGCCCACTTCGAAATCGCCGGGTAGGTAGGGGCCGGTGCCGATGGGGTTGTCCAGCGGATCGCCGTTGAACGACTGGTGCACGATAGCAGCCGGATAGTCCGAGAAACCCGCGACGAGTGTGATGTCGGGCTGTCCGGGTGACAAGACCACGGTGGCATCGTCGACGACGGTGATCGCACCATCGCGCGCCATGCCGGTTTCGTCATCCACCAGCGACGACATGCGCGACGCCATCGAGTTGCCCTCGACGCCCTTTTCACACCAGCGCGCGATGTTGAAGGCGACGTCTTCGGCGGTGAACACATCGCCGTTGCTCCACGTCACGCCGGGGCGGATCTTGAGCGTATATTCGGTGGCGTCGTCGTTCACTTCCCAGCTTTCGAGCAGCGCGGGTTTGAAGGTGCCGTCTTGCTGGTAATCGACCAGATATTCCAGATAGCCACGTGTATAGTTGGACATCTGCGGCCAGTCATAGGTGCGCGGATCTTTCAGCGCCTTGACCGTGGATTCGATGCGCAGGCTGCCACCTGATTGGATGTGGGCTGCGGCGTGAACTGGCTGTGCCAGTCCCAACAGGCCGTATGCAGCCGAGGCGCTGACGCCCAATGCGGATGCACGGGTCATGAATTCACGTCGTGAAAGGGTGCCTGCGGCGACTTCTTTTGCGTAGTTGCGTGCGGCGGGGTGAACGGTTTTGGAAAATGTCATGAAATTCTCATCTGTTCTTGTGAGAAGCCAAAAGCGACCGGGCTTCATCCTGCCAAAGTCACTTCGAACGCGGTCATCGCGCTCAGGTCGTGTGATGCAAGTTAGCACAAATACGACAATATCAACAAAAACGACAGGTTCGCATGAAAAAAACGCCCCTCCACAGGGTGAAGGGGCGCATTATTGGTCTTGAAAAGTCTTTTGTGCGGGTCAGACCGGAACGTCGGTCGATCCATTCTTGCGCAGTGGCGCGGGCGCAATGTCAGGCTGTTGCGATGTGTTCGCAGCACTCTTGACCGAAGTGCCCTTGCCCTCGTTTTTGCCGCTGTTCTTGCTGATGAATTCCAACACCATCGGACGAATGTTGTTGCGCCAGCTGCTGCCAGCAAAGATGCCGTAGTGGCCTGCGTGCGGCTCGACGTGGCTGGCCTTTTTGGACTCGGGCAAGCCGGTGCACAGGGCCAGTGCCGCGATGCATTGGCCGGGGGCTGTGATGTCGTCTTCGCCGCCTTCGACAGTCTTGACGGCGACAGTCGTGATCTTGCCAAAGTCGACCTTGCGGCCCGCGACCACAAATTCGTTCTTGGCGATTTCGTGATTCTGAAAGATGCGTTCGACTGTCGACAGGTAGAATTCGGCGGTCATGTCCATCACGGCCAGATACTCGTCGTAGAATTCGTTGTGCTTGTCATGGTCCGACGCCTCGCCACGTGCGGCCCGCGCGATCTGGTCGTTGAACGCCTTGGCGTGTTTCTCACCGTTCATCGAGATGAACGAGGACAGTTGCAGCAGGCCGGGATAGACTTGACGACCGACGCCCGGATACTTGAACCCGACGCGCTGGATCATTGATTTCTCCAGCTGGCCCATGGTGACGCTGTGGCCAAAGTCGGTGACTTCGGTTGCCGCTGCACCGGGATCGATCGGGCCACCGATCAGGGTCAGGCTGCGCGGTTGCGCTGCGGGCTCCTCGTCGGCCAGATAGGCGGTGGCGGCCAAAGTCAGCGGCGCGGGCTGGCAGACCGCGATCACGTGCGTGTCGGGCCCCAGATGTTTCATGAAATTGACGAGATAGAGGGTGTAATCCTCGATATCGAACTTACCGGCGCTGACCGGGATGTCGCGGGCATTGTGCCAATCGGTGATGTAGACATCACAATCGGGCAGTAGCGAAATCACGGTCTTGCGCAGCAGCGTGGCGTAGTGGCCCGACATCGGTGCCACGAGCAGAACAGTTGGTTTTTCTTCGTCGCGGCCCGGCACTTCAAAGTGCAGCAGATCGCCGAAATCGTCCTGAACCACCTTCGAGACGGTCACGATGTGGTCTTTGCCGTCCTTGGCCGTGAAATGGGGGATGTTCCAGTCGGGTTTGACGCCCATACGCTGGAAACTACGCTCGGTCACTTCGCCCCAGGCACGCATCCATCCGAATGCAGGGTTTGGGATCATGGAGAAGGCAGGGTATGATCCCATTGCAAGGGCCGAGGCGCCAAGCCATTGATTCGTCGTTCTGATTGTCTCCATCAGATCGTAAGTGGCCATATAACGCATCTCGGGTCTCCTGTTTCTGCCGGGTGTGCCCGGCGCAATCGTCGCATGCCTCCCCGAAGTCGGCGACGTTAATCAAAGGTTACCATACTACATAATGCTGCAACTGCAAAGTACGAGGTTCGTTCCACTATGACAACAAAAGACACTGAATCTGGTGAACTGTCAGGCGAAACCATCGATAAATTGACAGAAAACCTCGCGAAAGTTGAAGAACTGCGCGAACGTCTGACCCACGTGATGACGCACCGCAGCAAACATAACGCTGCGTTAGATGGCCCGAATCAAGAGCTTTTTACCAAGGCCGCGACCGCCTATTGGCAGGATGCGGTTCACAATCCGGCAAAGTTGATCGAACAACAAATGGGCTACTGGTCAAAGACCATGGCCCATTTTGTCGAGGCGCAAAAGGCGCTGACCAATAAAGGCATGTCCGCCCCCGAAGATACCGGCCCGGCGGATCGCCGCTTTGCCAACCCGATGTGGCACAGTCACCCCTATTTCAATTTCGTCAAACAGCAGTACCAGATCAATTCGGTCGCCCTGATGCAGGCCGTCGAGAACGTCGAGGATATGGACCCCGCCGAAAAACGGCGGCTGGGGTATTTCACTCGCCAGATCGTCGATCTGATGAGCCCGACCAATTTTCTGGCCACCAACCCGGATGCGCTGGAAAAGGCCGTGGCGACCGAAGGACAAAGCCTGATCGACGGGCTGGAAAACCTGATAAAGGATCTTGAGAACAACAACGGCGAGCTGGTGGTCAAACTGGCCGACGAGCAGGCCTTTGACATCGGCACCAACATCGCCTCGTCGCCTGGCAAGGTGGTGTTTCGCAACCGTATGATGGAGGTGATCCAGTATGCGCCCAGCACCGACGAAGTGCACGCCACCCCGCTGATCATCTTTCCGCCGTGGATCAACAAATTCTACATCCTCGACCTGAAGGCGCAGAACTCGCTGGTGAAATGGATCGTGGATCAGGGCTATACGCTGTTCATCGTGTCCTGGGTGAACCCAGATGCGTCCTACCGTGATGTGGGTCTCGAAGAATATATCGAAGAGGGCTATCTGACAGCGGTGGACGAGGTAAAGAAGATCACCGGCCAGAAGCAGGTGAACGCGATCGGCTATTGCATCGCTGGCACCACCCTGTCGATGACCCTGTCGATCATGCAGCAACGCGGCGACACCTCGATCAAATCCGCCACCTTCTTTACAGCGCTGACCGATTTCAGCGATCAGGGAGAATTCGCCCCCTTCCTGACCGATGATTTTATCGACGGCATTTCAGCCGAGGTCGAGGACAAGGGCGTGCTGCCGTCGGTGATCATGGCGCGCACGTTTTCGTTTTTGCGCTCGAATGATCTGGTCTATGCGCCTGCGATCCGCAGTTACATGATGGGCGAAACGCCGCCCGCTTTCGATCTGTTGTTCTGGAACGGCGACGGCACCAACCTGCCGGCCAAGATGGCGATGCAATATCTGCGGGGGCTGTGTCAGGGCGACCGTCTGGCCCGAGGCGAGATGGAGTTGCTGGGGCACAAGCTGTCGCTGAGCGATCTTGAATTGCCCGTCTGCGCCATCGCCTGCGAAACCGATCACATCGCCCCGTGGAAAGACAGCTTTCGCGGGGTGCAGCAGATGGGTTCCAAGCAAAAGACCTTTGTCATGACCCAGTCGGGCCACATCGCGGGCATCGTCAATCCGCCGTCGAAAAAGAAATACGGCCACTACACCAACACCGATATGTCCGGCGATCATGCAAGCTGGCTGGAGGGCGCGCAGTTCCATGAAGGCTCGTGGTGGCCGCGCTGGGGCGCATGGCTGAAAAAGCGGTCGGGAAAGATGATTCCCGCTCGCGAACCGGGTGATGAGTCGCATCCAGCCTTGTGTGATGCGCCCGGAACCTATGTGTCGAACAAGCCAAAGACCTGATATCTCGTGACAATTACGCTGGGTCAATTTTCTTTTGCTGCACCGCAGCAATTTACTTGCAATGCTGCGGTGCAGCATCTATATTTCTTTCAGACGCAGAACGCGGGGATGCCCTCGCACCGCAACCCGAAAGGACTATTACCATGGCCAAGACCCAAGACATGACCGCAATGTTCAAAGACATGATGGGTGCATTCCCCGTTGATACAGGTTCGATGGAAGATGCATTCAAATCCGCCACCACACTGAACGAAAAACTGTCCGGTGTTGCGCTGGAAGCGGTAGAGAAATCCACCGAAGTGTCCAACAAATGGACCAAGGAAACACTCGCCAAGCTGGCAGACATGTCGAAAGCGAAAAACGAGCCCGCAGATTATGCCAAGGCAATGACCGACTTCGCGTCGTCCAGTGCCGAAGTTGCTGCTGAAAACATGGCCGCTTTCGCCGAGATCGCCAAAAAAGTTCAGATGGAAACCGTCGAACTGATGATGGCCGCTGGAAAAGACATGGGCGAAGAAGCTCAGACAGCGATGAAAAAAGCTTCGACAGACGCGCAAGCGGCTGTGAAAAAAGCAACATCGAAGTAATTCGAACGAGTTGACCGCGTAATTTCCTCCCTGTTATTCGCGGCAGACCAGGGTGGGTTCCGAAAGGGACCCGCCCTTTTTCGTGTTTTAGCGGCTTATATTGCTGCGCAGATGGGGTGCACGTGCTGGACCTTCCAGCCAGTGCGATGAATTCCTTTCCATTTTCGGTTTGCACCCCTAAGCTGCATTGCAGCACGCAGTCTGGGGAGGATTTTCCGTGACGACAAAAGACAAGCCATTGCTGATCAAGCGCTACGCAAGTCGCAGGCTCTATAATACAGAGACATCCGATTATGTGACGCTCGAAGATATTTCGGGTTTCATCCGCGACGGGCGCGAAGTGCAGATCGTGGATCTGAAATCGGGCGATGACCTGACGCGGCAATATCTGTTGCAAATCATCGCCGAACACGAAAGCCGCGGCGAAAGCGTCTTGCCGGTGGATGTGTTGAACGACCTGGTCCGCAGCTATATGGGTGGCGACGCATCGGTGGTGCCGCAGTTCCTGCAGGCGTCGTTCGAGATGCTGCGCAGCGGGCAAAGCCGGATGTTGGAAAACATGGGCGCGATGAACCCGATTTCAAAAATGCCCGGACTGGACGCGATGCAAAAGCAGCAGGCGGCCTTTGTCAAAGCGATGACAGGCGGCATCGGCGGCATTCCCACGAATTGGTCGACCACTCCGCAAATGGACACACCGGAAGAGGCTGCCGAAGAGCCACCCGCCGAAGATCTGGACGCGATCAAGAAGCAGCTGGCCGAGTTGCAGGCGAAGCTGTCCAAGCTGAAGTAGGGTTTGCTGAACATCGCTGTAATTCATTAAAAAGGCGGCCTCAGCGGCCGCCTTTTCTATACGCAAGTGGTGGTGACCTCAGGTACCATACGCCAGCGTCTCGCCAAAGCTCGCTTCGGCAGCGCCGAGCAGGATGTCCGCGACGGTGTCTTGCTCGGCGCGGGTCAGATGCACAGGCAGGCGCACGTCGCAGGCGCGCATCAGCATTGCGCGGGTTTGCGGCAGTTCCGGCAGGTCGGGGATGAACTGCCAGTTCCAGAATGCGCGGGCGTTGTCGTTGCTCAGCCCAAAGACCTGAACGGTAACGCCTGTCGCCTTGGCAGCGGCGACAAAGTTCAGCACTTGGGCATCATTCACGCCATGAACGTTGAACTGGATCGAATCCGGTGCACGGGTCTCGGGGGCCAGCGGGGCGGGCACGTCGATCCATGTGCTGCGGTTCAGCAGGGCTGCGACGTGGTCATGCCCCGACAGCCCGTCGGTCACGCGGCGTGCCAGTTCGGGCAGTTGCGGGCGGATCACGGCGGCGCTGAGATTGCCCATCCGCAGGTTATACAGGGGCAGGGTGTTCTGATGCGTAGCAAAGGCCTCTTGCAGAACAGGGTGTTTTTTCCAGTTATGCTCGTATGCGCCCGACATGATCACCGCGCGCGCCACCAGATCCGCGTCGTCGGTGACCAGAATGCCGCCTTCGCCTGCGTTGATCATCTTGTAGGACTGGAACGAGAAACAGCCGATGCGGCCTATCGTGCCGATCTTGCGGCCATGCCACAGCGTGCCCAGCGAATGGGCCGCGTCTTCGATCACCGGCACACCGGCGGCGTCGCACAGGCCCATGATCGCGTCCATATCAGAGGTGTGGCCGCGCATGTGGCTGACGATCACGGCGCTGACGTCGGGCAGTTTGGCCGCAAAATCGTGCATGTCGATGCGGTAGTTGTCACCGACCTCGCAGAGCACCGGCAGGCAGTCTGCGTGCAGCACGGCGGACGGCACGGCGGCAAAGGTAAATCCGGGGATCAGCACCTTGGCATCGCGCGGCAGGGCCAATGCCTTGAGCGACAGGAACAGCGCCGCCGAACAGGACGACACGGCCAGCGCGTATTTGCTGCCCATCATCTGCGCGAACTCGGCCTCGAGCAGGGTCACCGGCGACGCAGTGGCAGAAGTATAGCGAAACAGGTCGCCCGATTGCAAAAGCCGGTCAATCTCGGCCTTGGCGGCTTTGGGGATTGGTTCGGCGTGGTGCATGTTCGGCAGAGACATATTTGTATTTCCTTAAGTGCGGTTTTCAAATTAGTAAAACAATCACACGAAAAAGGAAACGGTTTTATGACGTAAGCCACCCTTTAGGCGGTTGTCTGTCGGACCCATGAAATAATGTCCATTCTCGCTGTTTTTTGACCTCTCCACACAGATCAAATGACCGCTGGCAACGTGAGCTTTTTTGGTAAGTTATTTTATAACAATGAGTTAAAAGAAATAGCGCTTTCGACTTTTGATCTCAGCTTGCAGATCCCCGATGGGAGTTGCCCCACGTTGACGTAAACGGAGTCTTGTTCTCTATACGTTCCAAGGTTCCAGAACCTTTCATCTCAATCTCTCTGCCAGACCGATGGTCCGGCGGTCGGCGCATGGCAAAGCCCTGCGTTGAGACCCGAAAGGAATCCAGCGTGCTCAAGTCAACAATCTCCTTTTCGAATATTCGTTTCTTGCAGGAGTCCCTGACATTCCCCCAAGTGAGTACACGGCTAACGAACTTCCTGCGTGGCTGGCGCAAGGCTGCGCAAGCAGCTCAAATCGAGACGGATAACCGCGCCGCTCCCGACATCATCTAGCGAGACCGTTAGGTTTGAGAAGTCGAGCAGGTTTTCGTCCTTGGCCTTGGGTAGAGCGTGTCTAGGATTTGACAGGTTCGTCAGGTTGCTGACCTTCTCTGCAGAACGATCTCAGATCGCGTTGGGCGCTTTGGATGAACTGGTCCTGCATCATCGCGGCTGTCTTGTCGTCAATTGTGCTGCACAAGCGGGCCAGAGATCCGGTGAGATGAACAATTCTGAAACACATTACATAGAGCGCTTCGTGCTCCGAATTGACAACGAACGGTGCAACGACGTTGAACAGCATTTCACCATTTCGAACGCTGTCCTGACGGTCCATATCCCTCAGGTTCCTGTCGCCTTGGGTTGAGGAAAGGATATCGCTGATGACCGGTTCGTCACAAAGATACCTGCAGTAATTGGTGATGGCTGCACCCATGCGCTCGGCAATATCTTCGATGCCGGAAGCGTTTTTGAACTGGTCCTGAAGTGCGTCACTGAGCGCCTCCAACGTCGTCTGAACCAGCGTATGTATCACCGCGGATTTGTTCGGAAAAAACTGGTAGACAGTCCCGATTGGCACGCCTGCTTGCTGTGCGAGCGCGTTCATCTTCATCCCGTCGCTTCCCACCTCTGAAATGATCTCTCGTGCAGCATCCAGGATTGCATCTACCCGCGCTCTGCTGCGGGCTTGCACCGGGCGTTTCCTGACTTCGATGGATGCGTCAGCCATGTTGAGAAATCCTTGAATGCGTAAATATGTTGATTTCTAAAATATGAGCATCTATCACATTAGTCAAACATGACACTTACTCACATTGAGGGGACCGCTATGACATCTGCCACAAATCAAAAAGCTTGCATCGTCGGAGCAGGGCCGGGCGGTCTTGCATTGGCGCGGGCGTTCAAAAACCTTGGAATCGACTTTGACGTGTTCGAACGCCACGGCGAGGTTGGCGGCATCTGGGACCTGGAAAACCCTGGCACGCCGATGTACGCATCCGCGCACTTCATCTCGTCCAAGACACAGTCGTATTTCTCGGACTTCCCGATGCCGGACCACTATCCTGACTATCCGTCAAATCGTCAGATTTTCGAGTATATGAAGAGCTTCGCCAGCCACTATGGGCTGTACGATCACATCACTCTCAATACCGAAGTCACCGGGACCAATTTTGCCGACGGTATTTGGGAGGTAACGCTTTCAAACGAAGAAACACGTCAGTATCGCTGGCTGGTTTGTGTCTCGGGCACGACCTGGCACCCAAAATTGCCCGAATGGGCCAAAGACACCGGTACTTTCGACGGCGAAATACGTCATGCGAACAGCTACAAACACCTGGACGAATTTCGCGGCAAGAAGGTTCTGGTCGTCGGTGCCGGCAACTCCGGATGCGACATCGCCTGCGACGCGGCGATCGCGAGCGATGCCAGCTTCATCAGCGTTCGGCGCGGCTATCATTTCATTCCGAAGCATATCATGGGCAAGCCTGCAGATGTCTTTGCGCATGAAGGGCCGCACTTGCCAATGTGGTTGGCCCAGAAAGTGCTTCACGGCATGTTGAGGATGATCAATGGCGATGTCACGCGCCTTGGTCTGCCCAAACCGGACCACAAGATTTTTGAAAGCCACCCGATCGTCAACTCGCAACTGCTGCATTATCTCAGCCACGGGGACCTGGCAGCAAAGGTGGATGTGGACGGGCTGGATGGTAAAGATGTTGTCTTCAAGGACGGCAGCCGCGAAACTGTTGATCTGGTGATCTGTGCCACGGGTTACGAATGGCAGGTGCCTTACGTAGAGAAAGGCGCATTCAGCTGGAAAGGGGATCGTCCCGACAACTACCTGCAGATGTTCAGTCGCGTGAATTCGCAACTCTTCGGGCTTGGGTTTACGGAAACCAATGGCGGTATCTACAAGATGTTTGACGGCATGGCCGATCTGATCGGTCAAACGATCCGTGCGCAACGTGATGACCCTGCTGCGTGGGACAAACTCCAGAAACGCATGCAGGACTACACGCCAGACCTGCGCGGCGGTGTGAAATACGTGCAAAGCGACCGCCACGCGACCTATGCAAACATCGACGCGCTCGGGGCCGAATTCAAAAAGCTGCGAAAGCATATGGGCTGGTCCGAGTTGAAGGACGGGTATTTCAACGCGTCCGCATCGCAGGCGACTGCGGGTCCGTTGCAAGCTGCTGAGTGAAGGCGGCCTTTATCATTGGGGCTGCGGGCGGCGATAGTATGGTCTTGCCAAAGACCGGTATCGCCGTGGTCAAACCTGAAAAGTCTGCAAAGGCAGTTGAGAATGCGCCTCTAGGGTTCATTAGGTCCCGCAGTGCCGCCGTCGCTGCCCAATCTTGTTGCTGGTCTGGGTCGCACACAACAAGCTGACAGTTAACCGGGCCACCGCGCCTCTGCGACCCGCTGCGCCTCAGCGCCTCGCGGGCGTGCAGCAGCGTCAACCAGCCGCCGACGATCAGCAATGGCTTGAG